>JAYZVT010000358.1:0-3752 GCA_036155355.1 Pseudomonadota bacterium | reverse complement strand
CCTCGTCATCGCTGAATGGCTGATCGAGCTTTTCCCCGACAGTTCGGAAGGCGAGATGGCGGTACGCTTCAACGGCCTTGTGCGCAGGGAGATGTGCGCACGTGTCGCCGCCGAAACGCTTGGTCTTGGCCGCTACCTGCTGCTGGGTGGCAGCGGCGGCCGCCGCAACACGACAATCCTGGGTGACGCCTGCGAAGCGGTGCTTGGCGCCATTTTTCTCGATGGCGGATTTGTCGAGGCCCGCCGCGTTATCCGTCATCTGTGGTCGGATCGCGTTGCCGAAAACGGGGATGTAGCAGGGGACGCGAAATCCGCCCTGCAGGAATGGGCTCAAGGCATGGCACTGCCACTGCCGTCCTACACAGAGCTGGCGCGTGAGGGTCCGGACCATTCCCCTGTGTTCACGACGGAAGTCCGCGTAGAGGGATTTGCGCCCGAAGTTGGCACTGGCGTCAACAAGCGCGCAGCCGAACAGGCTGCGGCTCAGGCCATGCTGACCCGCGAGGGCGTGTGGACGGAAAGCGAAAATGTCTGAGCCGCAAGGCGCGATGCTGGCGGGAACAAAGTGCGGCGTCGTCGCCCTCATAGGTGCGCCGAACGCCGGCAAGTCGACTCTGGTCAATCAGCTCGTCGGCGCCAAGGTGGCCATCGTCACCCACAAGGTTCAGACAACGCGTGCCCGGCTGCGCGGCATTGCCATGCGCGGTGAAACCCAGCTTGTGATCGTGGACACGCCGGGCATCTTTGCTCCCAGGCGCCGTCTTGATCGTGCCATGGTCGAAGCGGCCTGGAGCGGCGCACGGGACGCCGATATCGTCGTCCTGCTCATCGACGCCCAGAAGGGTTTGGACGACGAGGCTCGCGCAATTCTCGAGCGTCTCGGTGACTTGAGGCAGCGGCGTATCCTGGTCCTGAACAAGATTGACAAGGTGCCGAGGGAAACGCTGCTGGCTCTGACGCAGGCTGTTCTGAACGAGGTCGAGTTCGACGCCACCTTCATGCTCTCCGCGCTTACAGGCGACGGCGTGGAGGACCTGTTGTCTCATCTTGTCGCCGCTTCCCCGTCAGGACCCTGGCTGTTCCCCGAGGACCAGATCGCCGACGCGCCCCTGCGCGTGTCCGCAGCCGAGATCACCCGGGAGAAGCTCTACCTGCGTCTGCACCAGGAACTGCCATATGCGTCCACGGTCGAGACGCTCCAGTGGAAGGAACTGAAGGACGGTTCGGTGCGCATCGAGCAGACCGTCTTCGTGGAGCGTGAAAGTCAGAAGAAGATCGTGCTCGGCAAGGGTGGCCGGGCAATCAAGCAGATATCCACGGAAGCGAGGGAAGAGCTGGCCGAAACGCTCGGGCGTCCCGTGCATCTTTTCCTTTTCGTCAAGGTGCGCGAGAACTGGGGCGACGATCCCGAGCGTTATCGGGAAATGGGACTGGACTACAGCGACTCATGACCGGCCCGGCCGGGCGGAAGGCTGCATGGACTGGCAGGACGAAGGCATCGTACTTTCCGCGCGACCCCATGGGGAAGCCGACGCCATCGTGGAGTTGTTGACTCGCGTCCATGGCCGCCATCTGGGACTGGTGCGGGGAGGGCGGTCGCGCCGGCAGAGGCCGGTACTGCAGCCGGGCAATCTCGTCGCCGCTGAATGGCGCGCCCGCCTGTCGGAGCATCTGGGGCACTACACTGTCGATCTTGTCGAGGCGCGCGCGGCGCTCATCCTTGACGACCGCCGGGCGCTGGCGGATCTCAATTCGCTGTCCGCGCTTGCTCATCTGCTGCCGGAACGCGATCCTCATGAAAGCCTCTTCGAGATCGCCCGCATCGTCCTTGAACACATGGCTGAACCGGACCTGTGGCCTGGATTGCTGGTACGCTGGGAACTGGAGCTGCTGAACGAGCTGGGCTTTGGCCTCGACCTGAGTGCCTGTGCCGCCACGGGCAGCCGTGAAAGACTGGAATTCGTCTCCCCGAAATCTGGACGCGCGGTGTCTGTGGAGGCGGCTGCCCCTTACCGCGACAAGCTGCTGCCGCTGCCCGCATTCCTGCGCGCCGGCGCTCAGGCGACGCCCGGCGAAGACGATGTCTCGGCCGGCTTCGACCTGACCGGCTATTTTCTGGAAAAGCATGTGTGGGGTCCGCGCGGAATGGGATGTCCTGAGGTGCGGCAGAGACTGCTGGAAGAGCTGAGATCGCGCGCAAGGGGCGGCGGAGACCGTAAGACCGGCACGGCTTGAGCGTGCCTCGCCCATGGGATAATCCGAAAGCATGAGCAAGAAAGCGATTCCCCCCGATTCGGGGCCGATCGAGCCGGTCGGCCTACGTGAGGCGCTGGAAGAGCGGTATCTCTCCTACGCGCTCTCCACCATCATGCACCGGGCGCTGCCCGATGTGCGCGATGGCCTGAAGCCCGTGCACCGCCGCCTGCTCTACGCCATGCGGCAGTTGAAGCTGGACCCCGAGGGTGGATTCAAGAAATGCGCTCGCGTCGTCGGCGACGTCATCGGCAAGTATCACCCGCATGGCGACCAGGCCGTCTATGACGCGTTGGTGCGGCTGGCGCAGGATTTCGCCCAGCGCTATCCCCTCGTGGACGGCCAGGGCAACTTCGGCAACATCGACGGCGATAACGCCGCCGCCATGCGTTACACCGAAGCAAGGCTGACCGATGTCGCCGCCGCGCTCCTGGACGGCATTGATGAGGACACGGTCGATTTCCGCGATACCTATGACGGGGAGGAACGGGAGCCCGTCGTCCTGCCCGCGGCGTTTCCCAACCTGCTTGCCAATGGCTCCAACGGCATCGCCGTCGGAATGGCAACCAGTATTCCGCCTCACAACGCGGCTGAGTTATGCGACGCGGCGCTGCATCTCATCAAGGCGCCGAATGCCCGGGCCGAGACGCTCGTGGAAATGGTGCCGGGACCGGATTTCCCCACCGGCGGCATCATCGTCGAACCGAAAGACTCGATTATCGAAGCCTACAAGACTGGACGCGGCGGATTCCGCGTCCGCGCGCGCTGGACGAAGGAGACTCTGGGCCGCGGCGGTTGGCAAATCGTCATAACCGAGATTCCCTACCAGGTGCAGAAGGCGCGGTTGATCGAGCGTATTGCTGAACTGCTCCAGACCAAGAAGCTGCCGCTGCTGGCCGACATACGCGACGAGTCGGCTGAGGACGTGCGGATTGTGCTGGAACCCAAGAGCCGGACCGTCGAGCCCGAACTGCTCATGGAGTCCCTCTTCCGGTCGACCGAACTGGAAAGCCGCGTATCGCTGAACATGAATGTTCTGAGCGGGGGCCGCGTGCCGATGGTTATGGGGCTGCGCGATGTGTTGCGCGCCTGGCTGGATCACCGCAAGGACGTTCTTCTGCGCCGGTCCCGCTTCCGCATGGAGAAGATAGAGCGCCGGCTGGAAATCCTTGATGGCTATCTGATCGCTTATCTGAACCTGGACGAAGTCATCCGAATTATCCGCGAGGAAGACGAGCCGAAGAAGCGGCTGATGAAGCGGTTCAAGCTGACGGATGTTCAGGCCGAAGCCATTCTCAACATGCGCCTGCGCTCGCTGCGCAAGCTCGAGGAAATGGAAATCAGGCGCGAGCACAAGTCGCTCAAGGCGGAGCGCGCCGACCTCAAGGCTCTTATCGGATCCGACAAGAAGCAGTGGGCGCGCATAGCCGACGAGATCAAGAAGACAAAAGCGCACTTTGGCCCGAAGCATCCTCGCGGCAAGCGCAGCAGCGGCTTCG
>JAYZVT010000357.1:0-3336 GCA_036155355.1 Pseudomonadota bacterium | reverse complement strand
ACGGCGAGGGACTTCTTCAGCGCGCTGTTGGGTGCGGGCGCCAGGTCCGACTGTTGCCGGTCCGGAGCGGCGGGGTCTCGTGTCAGGCTCTTGAGTCGCGGCATCGCAAGACGTTAGATGATCGGGCGCGCAAGAAGAAGAATCTTTGTTGATGGCCGAATCGTGCGCCGCGACCCGCCCGGAGAAATCGAATGCGCTTCAAGGACAGGGCCTGCATCGTCACCGGCGCGGCACGCGGGATCGGGCTGGCGTGCGCGGAGCGATTTGCCGGGGAAGGGGCGAAAGTCATCATCGCCGACATCGACGCGGAGGCCGGGAGGGCGGCTGCGGACCAATTGTCGGCCAAAGGCGAAGTGCGGTTTCTCGAATGCGACGTTGGCGAAAAGCTCGACGTGCGCAATCTGGTCAGCGGGTGCGTTGATGCCTTCGGCCGTGTGGACATACTCGTCAACAATGCCGCCGTACTCGACAGCGCCACATTTCTCGAACTGGATGAAGAGGAACTCGACAGGGTGCTGCGCGTGAACCTGCGCGGCGCCTTTCTGGTCGCGCAGGCGGTTGCAAGACAGATGGTCGCGCAGGTGAAGCAGGGCGAACCGCCCGGCGTGATCATCAACATGTCTTCGGTGAACGCGGTGTTCGCACTGCCCGACCATGTGGCCTATTCCATTGCCAAGGGCGGGCTGGCGCAACTGACCAAGGCCATGGCGGTGGCGCTGGCGCCGCAAGGCATTCGCGTGAACGCCATCGGGCCGGGCAGTATTGCCACGGAGATGCTGTTGCAGGTTGCGACTGACGAAACGGTTTCGAAGCGCATCCTGTCGCGCACGCCCATGGGGCGATTCGGCAAGCCGGAGGAAATCGCCGGCATCGCCGCTTTCCTCGCCAGCGACGACGCGGGCTACATCACAGGCACGACAATTTATGCCGACGGTGGCAGGCTGCCTCTGAACTACACGGTTGATGTAGCGAAGAAATCTTGAGTTTCAGGACGCAAGCCGCAGAGTTGGTATCCGACTACGCGACCCCTTGCCAGAGGTACGACTGGGGAGCAGATTTGATGCGCGACGGTGCGCGAGGCATGTGCCCCGCACGAGCGGTCCGGAGCCGCGACGGCCTTGTTGCATTTCTATCCGACGGTCCGACTGGCGCGCAGCCTGACTCTGCTGCTGGCGGCATTGTTTTTCCTCGCTCCGGCGGCAAACAGCCCTGCTGGCGCGGCAGCCGTGTCCCAGGCATCCCGCACTGTAACGCTCGCCGCCGGGATTAGACGCGCCGCACGGCCGCAGAGCCGGCACTTTGCGGTGCTGCGCAACGAGACTGCGAGCGAATTCGCCTGGCGCAAAGCAAGCGCCCGGCGCGACACCGGACAGCCTGCGGCGAAGCCCATTGGGCTCGCCTTACCCGAAACGCCAACACTCTCCCCTGACCGGCCCGCCCGCGAGGCGGCAATTCCAGCATCCGCAAGGCCCGTTCGTGGCCGCGGAGATGGACTGAGCCGGGCGCCGCCCGCATCCGCGTGACGTGAGCGCGAGGCCATTCGGTGCCGCGCGCCTGATCCACCGACCAAGTTACATTTGCGCCGCGATGCCGGACAACCGGCGCGTGGACGACAACATGGATGCAATCAAATGACCTCAGTTGCCATTGCCTGGCTTGAGCTGGCGAGCGTCGTTGCCGTCGCCTGGCTCATTCTTCTCATAATACTTGTGGCTCGCCACCCTGCTGCACCCCGATGGCTGAAATCGGAAGCCGCGGCGCAATCGATCGCCTTCGTGCTTATCGCTGCAATCAGCATCTCGCTGACGGTAGCGATGAATGGCGTTAGCGCCTTGGGCTTTACCTTCTACTCGGCCTTCGCCGCGCTGACGGCGCTCTTCGGGGCCGCTCTCGTTCTTGGCTGGATCGTCGCTGGAATGAGCGCTCGGCTACGGCGGGCCGACAATGGCCAGTCTCCTTTCGCGCCCGCGCCCGGCACCGTCCCCCCGGGTGCAACGGCCCATCCCTGAGGGCTGTTAGCGCCAACCGGGGCCGCGATCAGTTGCGGCCCCGGGTCATCACGGCAAGCGTGATCGCGAAGACAGTGAATGCGGTGATGACCATGCCCAGATAGGCCAGTTCTCCGGTCGTCATGGGAACCTCCAAGTCTTAATGGAGGCTCATGATCTCCCGGCAGCGATGCGGCGGGCGCTGATCCAGATCAAGCGGAAGAGGCTACTCGGCGTCGCGCTTCATGGGCTTGAGCTTGCCGAAGACGCTCTCGGCCTCCGACAACGCCTCCTCGAGGCGGCGGGCCTTCTCCTGCTTCTCCGACTTCTCCGGCCTTGCCTCGGGCTTGCCAAGGCCGCGGATCAGAAGTGCGGCTTCCTCGGCGGCGGCCTTGCGCGCGGCGTGTTCCGCCGCCGTCACCAGTTGCGCGTGCTTTGGGGCAGCGGCCGGGGCCGTGGTCACTTCGGTCGGGAGCAGGGTGCCGGCCTTGATGGCAGCCTTCTCGGCCTCCTTGCGCTCGCGTTCGACGCGCTTGGAGGCGCGGCGCACTTCGCGGTCGAGGTCGATCTGGGTGCACAGGCCGAGCGTCACCGGGTCGGCGGGCTGAAGGTTGGCCGCGTTCCAGTGGGTGCGCTCGCGGATGGCCTGGATGGTCGGCTTGGTGGTGCCGACGAGGCGCATGATCTGTGATTCCTTCAGCTCGGGATGGTGGCGCAGCAGCCACTGCACGGCGTTGGGCCGGTCCTGACGGCGCGACACAGGCGTGTAGCGCGGCCCCTTCTTCGATTTGACCACTGGGATCTGTGTCTTCGGTTCCGAAATCTTCAGCCGGTAGGAGGCGTCCTCGGTGGCGCGGGCGATTTCCTCGCGGGAGAGCTGGCCGGACGAGATCGGGTCCATGCCCTTGATGCCCTGCGCCACGTCGCCGTCGGCGATGCCCTTCACCTCGAGCACATGCAGGCCGCAGAACTCGGCGATCTGCTCGAAGCTCAGGGGCGTGTTCTCGACCAGCCAGACGGCGGTGGCCTTGGGCATCAACGGGACGCGGCTCATAAATTTGTCCTCCGGTCTCCCGACCCCTTCGGTGCGAGAGACGAACCTGATGACGAATGAAGGGGAATTTGGCCCTATATAGTCGGGACCGGGCGATTAGGCAATCGCCTGAAGGCGAGGGTGAGGAGAGGCCCCATGAAGCGAGGCCCGGCCAGCCGGAGCTGCATTTTCGCGGCGTGCGCGGGGGCGGCATTGGCGTTTGTGTTCCATCCGGGCAGCCGAGCCGCGCCCGGCGACGTGCCCATCATCGACGTTCACGTTCACCTTGTTCCGGATCGTAACGGCGGCTTCCAG
>JAYZVT010000356.1:0-15669 GCA_036155355.1 Pseudomonadota bacterium | reverse complement strand
GATGCGGTAGTCGGTCCCGGCGCAGTTGATGTCCTGCTGAATCGAGTCGCCCGAGACGTTGTACTGGACCCGGCAGATCACGCGCTCTTTCTCCCCGCTCAGCGGTTCGAAGGTTCCCCCGCCCTTCCAGCTGCCGGCCATCTTGGCGAATGGATTGGTTTCCGCCACGGCCTGGGGCACCGACCCCGACAGAGTGGCGACCGCCGCCACGGCGGCGGCACAGGCGATGGACGCGAGTCTTTTTTGCATGATGTGCCTCAAGGCCTCCTTGTTGTCCTTGCCGGGCGGCAAGGTTGTGGTCGGCCCCCGCAGCCGGCGCTCCGGAGACCCTGCTTTGGCCTTGTGGCGCCAACACCACGTCATGGCCGTGATTTGCCCGGAAGCTGCTGCCCCGACTGCTGCGGCAAGACCACAGCGGAGCCGACCCCGGGCGGGAACAGGACTTGTTCTGATATGGTCCGCGCTTTCCCCTACTGCAATCCTCAGCCTGCAAACAATTCCGCCAACAACCGCCGAATTTGCCTGCTTGCCGCCCCGCACGGCGCCGAGCATCATGCAAGAAAAGACCTGCCAAGGAAAGCCGGGGGAACATCATGAAATTGCTGCGGTTTGGCGATGCCGGCAAGGAGAAGCCGGGTCTGGTGGACAAGGACGGGCGCATACGCGACCTGTCCGGTGTCGTGGCGGATATCACGCCGGCGCAACTGTCGGATGCGGCCATTGCGAAACTGGCGGCGCTCGACCCGGCTGGTTTGCCATTGGCGTCGGGCACGCCGCGCATCGGTCCGCCGGTCGCGGGCATACCCAAGATCGTTGCCGTCGGTCTCAACTATTCCGACCATGCGAAGGAAGCCGGCCTCGCCGTTCCCAACGAGCCGGTGCTGTTCTCCAAGGCGATCACCTCCCTGTCGGGACCCAACGACGACGTGCGCTTTCCCGCCACCTCTCACAAGGGCGACTACGAGGCGGAACTGGCCTTCGTCATCGGCAAGACCGCACGGCACGTGGCTGAGCGTGACGCCCTCTCCCACATCGCCGGCTATTGTATCTGCAACGACGTGTCCGAGCGCGGCTGGCAGCTCGACGGCACCGGTCAGTGGGTCAAGGGCAAGAGCTATGACACCTGGGCGCCGCTCGGCCCCTGGCTGGTCACGCGCGACGAGGTGCCCGATCCGCAGAAGCTGGACATCCGGCTCACCGTCAACGGCAAGACCCGCCAGTCCGGCAGCACAAAAACCATGATCTTCCCGGTCAGCCAGCTGGTCAGTTACATCAGCGGCGTCATGACCCTGATGCCCGGCGACGTGGTTATCACCGGCACTCCGCCCGGCGTGGCGCTCGGCATGAAGCCGCCCGGCTGGCTGCAGAATGGCGACGAAATCCACATCACCATCTCCGGCCTCGGCGAGCAGCGGCAGAAGGTGGTGCGGGCGAAGTAGGCTCAGAGCCATCTGCATCCCCCGATGTCCTGCATACTCGTCATCCCGGACAAGCGGCGGCCCATCTCTTCGTCATCCCCGGCGTGCAGTGGCCCCGGCGTTGCGTCTGCCCGGAAGGCTTGTCCGCTGCACGGCCAGGGACCCACCTTTCTGCAGCCTTGTGCGTGGCACGGCCCACCTGGATTCCGGCTTTCGCCGGAATGACGACGTGTGCAATTACCCGGCCGCGCCCCTCTCCCGTCATCCCGGACAAGCAGCGGCCCGGACGGCATGTCTGCCCGTGACCGCGATCCGCCGCGCGATCCGGGATCCAGTCCTTCAGCAACATCGAGCGTGGCGCTCTCCCTGGTCTGGATTCAGGCTTTCGCCAGAATGACGGCATGAGCAATTGCCCGGCCGCTCTCGCGAGCGCCGGTGTCTGCTGAAACTCTCTTCGCCCCGTCAATGAAAGGAGCGGCGCGGAGCGCCGAAAAGGCGCACTCCGGTTGGTCCTATGGGCACCTCTTCAGCGCCCCGCGCGCGGCGTCTCTTCGCGGGTGCGTGCGCGTCGTCTCCCCGCCACGCAAGACACTCGACGGGTTGCAGCCTCGGGCGCCGGGGCCGTAATACCCCGGGGTCGCACGCCCCGCGCTCCAGGCCGCCAGCGTCGTTAGGGCCGACGGACGGAAGCGCCGCTCCGGCCCCACGTGAACGAGACGGTCTCGAGCGCGCGCGCCTCATTGGGGCCGGATGCGCGGGAGTCTAAGGGCGCTCCGGAGTGCGGGGATAAGTTTCCTGAATATCCGACTTCAGTGGCCAGGCGGACGGATTGGCGAGTCAATTCCGGTGTCCGCTCCTGACCCTAAGCGGGTATTTTGGAAATACGCCTGTTACACCGGCCAGCGCATATGATGCGCGTCGATTACAAATGCATGCCTGTGTCGCAGCGGCTTGTGCCGATGCGCGTGTGAGTGTGGCTCGGGCCCCTCCCAGCCTTCATGCTCATGCTGATGGTGCTCGTCATGCATGTGTATATGCTCATGTGCCAGTGGCTCGTGCGTGTGCTCCAGCTCCTGCGGGTCCGGTGCCGGCCATAGTCCAAGGGCGGCGAATGTCGCGGTGAGCGCAAGGGTGCAGAGCACGACGAAAGTCGTCGTCAGCCCGAAAGTTGCGCCGAGCCAGCCCGCCAAAGGATAGGTAAGCAGCCAGCAGGCATGGGAGAGCGCGAACTGCGCGGAGTAGTAGGCTGGCCTGTCTCCCTCGCTCGATGATCGCCGCAGCAGCCTGCCCGAAGGCACCTGCACCGTGGAATAACCAACGCCGATAACGAACCAGACCGCCATCATCCCGGCATAGGACGGCAGCCACGCCCCGGCGGCCAGTCCTGCCGCCAGAAGAAACGCGCCGCCGGTCATAACTGTCCTGTCTGGCACATCCGCCAGCAACCGTGGCAACGTCAGAGCGGCCAGCATGGAGCCGCCCCCGAACGCAGCCAGCAACAGCGCGGTCTCCTCCTCGCCCAGGCCGAGATGGCTGCGCACGTAAACCACGGTGTTCACGATCACCATCGCACCGGCCGCGGCGACCGCCATGGACAGGGCGAGCAGGCCACGAAGGCGTGGTGTCGCAAGATAGGCGCGGATGCCGAAGCTGACGCGCGCCATAACCCCCCTTGTTGCTGTCGCCGGCCTTACGGCAGGAAGGACAACCGAGAGAACCAGTGAAGCCGACAGGAGGAAAGCCAGCGCGTTGAATGCGAACAGCGCATTGAAGCTGACCAGCAGCAGCGCCGCGGCGGCGAAGGTTGGGCTCAACAGGCTCTCCAGGTCGTAAGCGAGCCTGGAGAGCGACAGGGCCTTGGTATATTCCGCCTCGTCGGTCAGCACGTCGGGAATCGTCGCCTGGAACGTGGGCGTGAAGCCTGCCGAACAGGCCTGCATCAGGAAGATGAGCACGTAGATCTGCCAAATCTCGGTAACGAAAGGCAGGCAGGCGACGAAGGAGGCGCGCGCCAGGTCGAGGCCAATCAGCAGCGCCCTACGGGGCGGGAACTGCGCAAAGCCGCCAGCAACCGGCGCTATCGTTACATAGGCGATCATCTTGATCGCCAGCGCCGTACCAAGCACCTGGCCAGCGTCGGCCCCGGCCAGCTCTAAGGCGAGCAGCGCGAGCGCGACAGTGGTCAGGCCGGTACCGACAAGCGCGATCACCTGGGCCGAGAACAGTCGTGCATAGACGCTGTTGGAAAGAGGGCTGAGCATGGAGCGGGAGATTACAGGCGCAGATTACAAAACCAAACAAAGATTGCCCAACATCCGCTGTTTGCACAAGACGGACCCGAGATTCGGTCGCCGCGCCGCCCGCCGCCACTGTGCCTTTCCTACCTCCAGCTTTTCCATCTATTGTCACAGGGACAATCCCGAACCAGTTCGTTTCCCAACCTTCACGCGGCATTGAGCCTGTTTCTCATTTTCGTCGACAGGGGAATGCAGTTAAATGACCTTTCAAAGGCAGACGACCGAGGGGAACCTGGTTTCAACTCATTGCGGGAGGCCGACGATGAAGGTTGCCTTGCGACGGTTCGTTTTCATTCTTTCGATCGCTTGCCTCCCCATTATGGCTTGCGCTTTCAGTTCAAACGGCGCGGCTGCCCAATCCGGAGCAACCGCCGAGCTCGATACCAGCCAGCTTCCGCGCGTCGGGGATGCAAAGGTCATCTTCAGCAACCCAACGACCACGATATTTACGACGACAACCTCGGTTCAGGCGGCCGCCGACGCCACGCACAAGATGCTGTCCGACGCCGGCTGGCAGATCTATGCCGCGCCGTTCACAGCGACGGCGGCAAACCCGGAGACAAGCATTGCCACATTCAAGAAGGGTCCGCTGGGCCTGACCGTGTTCATCGGCATCGCGCCCGGGCAAGGCAATGCAACGAGCGTGCAGTATGGCCCGGGCCCGTTGTCGAACGATCTGCCGTTTCCCAAGGACGGTACCGCGATCGAATATGACCCGCATCGGCCGCTGCTGATGTTTTTCACCAGTGCGCCGCTTGATAAAACCCTCACCTACTATCGCGAGCAGCTTGGCTCACTGGGATGGTCGCTGTGGTCTGCCCAGCTTGGCGACAAACAGCCTACCGGCGGCGGCCCCGGTGAGCTGACCCAGAACGGCGCCCATGCCTATTACGTGCAGGACGGAAAGCGCCCGCTCATGCTGTCCCTCCAGCACGCCGACGGAAAACTGCGGCTCAAGCTCGAAGGCGTTTCGATGAGCGTGCTTGAGGCCGCGCACAAGAGCCACGCTGACGCCGCGCGGCGTGCGAAGGGCCTTCCTTTGACAACGGTGGAAAGTCAGCCGAAACCCGCTCCCGCCACGCCGGCGAAGCCTTCACCCGAAGACAAGACGTTCGATGCGGCAATGAATCTGGCGCAGGAGTTGATGCGCCAGGAACTCGAGAAGGTTGGTAAATCCGGAGGGACTCCGGCGGCCGCAGGGGCGGAAGATATACCGCGCGTCCGGGCGGACAGCACCGTGCCGATTCCGCTTCCCGAGACGGCCGCCGATGTCGACCACGACGAGGACGATGGCGAGATCGAGTTTGACAGCCAATCGAACGTCGGTTCGCTGGCCGCCTTCTATCGCGCCGAGATGAAAAAGCTCGGCTGGCGCGAGCAGCGTTCCGTCATCAACAGGTCAAATATGGTGGTGCTCAATTTCTCCAAGGCAGGAGACGAGCTGAGCTTTACCATCATGAAGTTTGGCAATCAGACAAGAGTAACGGGCAAGGGTTCGGTTCTTGTCGCGCAAAGGCCGCAACAGCCGCAAGCGCCCGCGCAACAGGCGGAAGCATCGTCGCCATCGCCATCGGACACGGGCAGCCCGCCGCTGCCCATGCCTTCCGGCGCCGACGGCGTCGACTATGACAACGAGAACGGCAGTCTGAACTTCACCGCGCCGCAACAGCTGAAAGCGGTGATCGAGTTCTACCGCTCCGAGATGAAACGTCAGGGCTGGCAGGAATCCCAGGAGCCCTTCATCAACCCGCGTATGGCGATTCTCCGCTACCTCAAGGACGACGACGGTGTTTCCATCACCATGATGGCCTCTGGAAATGCGACCGACGTCAGTGCCGAAGGCAGCGTCCTCAAGTCCGCCAGCGCCAAGAACGCACCGCCGAGCGCCGACGATTTGATCGTGGAGGAGGTCGCAGGCCTGCCGGTGCCGAAGGCGCGTGAGTCGGCGGAGAGCGAAAAATCGCCGATGCGCAAATCGCTCAAGGCCCAGCTCCGGCTTGCGCTGCCGGTCACGCTCGATTTCTACCGCCGCGAATTGGCCAAGCGGAACTGGAAGGAAACCGGGACCGCCGTGGTGAGCGGCGACCAGGCCAGTCTCACCTATGCCAGCCCCGAAGGTCCGGCCACCCTGAAGATCGGCCGCAGGTCGGGCTACACCATTGTCGACCTCGCGCTGAAGATCCCGGCCGAGGCCGCCAGGCTCGGTCTGCAGCCAAAGCCCGGCCAGGCCAAGGTCGTCGTGGGGAACATGCTGAAGTCGCCCGCGGAAATTAAAATCAACAACAAGACCATCAAGGTAGGCCCGGAGATTGGCGCCGATGAGCCGAACGGGCCTACGCTCGATCTGCCGCCGGGAAAATACAAGGCCACGCTGCGTATCGGGGGCAAGCCTGCGCAAGGCGAGGACGTGGAACTCGCTGCGGAGGAAACCTGGGGCCTGATCGTCGGGCCTGGAGGACTGCTGGCGCTGCAAGTTTATTGAGGCGCGTCGCGGTGAATCCGGCGGGGCAAGCCGGTGCGGAGCACGTTCAGCCTCGGTCCTTCCACAAGTCGAAGAAGTGGTGCACCGGTCCTGAGCCCGCGCCCACGTCAAGCATATTGGAGGCCTCAAGCGCCCCGGTGAGATAGGTCTTCGCGGCGCCTGCCGCTTCGGCTAGCGTCATGCCCTTCGCCAGCCCGGCGGCGATGGCCGAGGCCAGCGTGCATCCCGTTCCATGAACATTGCGCGTGTCGATGCGCGGCGCGGCGAACCGGTGAAAGCCTTGCCCGTCATGCAGGATATCGACGGCCTCGCCTCCTCCCCCATGTCCGCCCTTCACCAGCACGGCGCGCGCGCCCTTGCCCGCGAGCCGTTCGGCTTGCCGGCGCATACTGTCTTCGTCCTTCGCTTCCGTCTCCCCGAGCAGCCGCGCTGCCTCCGCCAGATTGGGCGTGACGATCGCGGCAAGCGGAAAGAGATGATCGACAATGGCCTTTTCCGCGCCACGGTCCAGAAGCGGGTCGCCGCTCGCCGCTATCATCACCGGATCGAGGACCACGGGCGCTGCCGTTCCCGCCTTCAGGCCGTCGGCGACGGCTTTCACCGCTTCGGCGGTGCCGAGCATACCGATCTTCACTGCCCGCACGTCGAGGTCGGCGAAGACCGCGTCCATTTGCGCGCGGATGAAATCCGCGGGCACCGGGTGGATGCCGGTCACGCCCCTTGTGTTCTGCGCCGTCAGCGCGGTGATGACCGACGCGCCGTAGACGCCGAGCGCGGAAAACGTCTTCAGGTCGGCCTGTATCCCGGCCCCGCCCGAGGAGTCCGAACCGGCGATGGTCAGCGCTATCGGGATCATGACGCGGCAGCGCGCGAGAGCTGACGCAAGGCGGCAGGGACCTCTGCAAGGCCGTCGATGAGCGCGTCCGCGTCAAGGTCAATAACTGGTGTCTGCGTATAGCCGTAGGTGACAAGTATGAGCGCGAGGCCGGCCGCGCGGGCCGCATGGGCATCAGCGCCGCTGTCACCGATCATAACCGCGTGTTCCGGCGCAATGCCGAGCAACCCCAGCGTGGCGCGCATGGACGCCGGATCAGGCTTCTTGGGAAAGCCGCTGTCGCCGCCGACAACCGCGCCAAACCTGTGATCCACACCAAGCGCGGCGAGAATATCTCGGGTGATTGCCTCGGGTTTGTTGGTGCACAGGCCCAGCCTCACGCCCGCGACGGTGAGATCGTCCAGCAATTCGCGCGCACCGGGATAGAGCCGCGTCTTGTCCGTCGCCCGGGTGGCATAGATCTCGACGAAGCGCTCGGCGAGGATGGAAATGTCCCGCTCGGCGATCGGGCTTCCCATCGCCGTGAGCGTACGCTCGATCAGCTTGGGGACGCCGCCGCCGACCATGCGCTGCACTTCCTCTAGCGGAAAATCGCGCCAACCTTCCTCGATTCCGAGCAAGTTGAGCGACGTGGCGATGTCCGGCGCGCTGTGGACCAGCGTGCCGTCAAGATCGAACAGGACAGCCCTCGGCCAGTTGCCGCCGCGCGCACCCGGACTGTGAACGTCATTCATGGAACAGGCGTCGTACTAAGCCGCCGCCAGCGCGGCATCGGCGCCGGCGCGAATGGCGGCAATATTCTCCGCGTAGCGGCCATTGCCGAAGACGGCGGAGCCGGCCACCAGCACATTTGCGCCCGCGGCCGCTACCTGCCGCGCGGTTTGCGGATTCACGCCCCCGTCCACTTCCAGGTCGATCGGACGGGTGCCGATCATCTTGCGGATGCGCCGAACCTTCTCGCATTGGCTCTGGATAAAGGACTGGCCGCCGAAGCCAGGATTGACCGTCATCACCAGGATCAGGTCCACCATGTCGAGCACATGCTCAATGGTGCTTTCCGGCGTCGCCGGGTTCAGCGACACCCCGGCCTTCTTGCCGAGACCCCGGATCACCTGCAGCGAGCGATCGAGATGCTTGTCCGCCTCCACATGCACCGTGATGATGTCCGCGCCCGCCTTGGCGAAGGCTTCCAGATAGGGAGCCGCCGGGTCGATCATCAGATGCACGTCGAGCGGCTTCCTGGTGTGCGGACGGACGCCCTGCACCACGCAGGGACCGATGGTCAGGTTGGGCACGAAATGCCCGTCCATCACGTCCACATGCACCCAGTCGCACCCGGCCGCGTCGATGGCGCGGACTTCCTCGCCAAGCCTGGCGAAATCCGCCGAGAGGATGGAGGGCGCGATGAGTACCTTGCGTGGCATGGGCTGCCTTTCCGGGCTGCGCGTGGTCGGCACCTTCCTATATCGCCAGGCCAACAGCGGCAAGCCGGGTTGTGGAAACAGCCTGAACGGACGCTTGCCCGCCCGGCCTCAGCGCCGTTCCGGCGGTATGTCGCGCACGGACCTGACGAATTCCGCGACCTCCGCGGGATCGAATCTCAGATGCACCCGCTCATCTGACGGGGGCTTTGCGGCAAGGCACGCCCCCGGACGCCGCTCGAAGGCGGGACGGATCGGCCGGGGGACGAATCCGCCGCCGCAATTGGGGCACACATTAGACAGGTGCTGTTCGACGCAATCGGCGCAGAAGGTGCACTCAAAGCTGCAAATGCGCGCGTCCGTGGCACCGGGCGGCAGGTCCTTGTCGCAATACTCGCAATTGGGCCTGAGCTGCAGCACCGGGACTACCTGCGCTTCTTGCTGGCCCGTTTTGCCGTTATTCTCTTTTTCTTTGCCTCAGCCTTCTTTGCAGGCTTCCCCTTCGCGGTCTTCGCCTTGGCGGCCTTTCGCGGCGCCTTGCGCATGACTTCGCGCGCCGCCTTGGCCACTGCCTCCGCCGTAATGCCGAAATGCGCATAGAGCTTGTCCGCCGGAGCCGAAGCGCCGAAACCGCTCATGCCGATGAAACGGCCGCCCTCGCCCAGCCATTTCGCCCAGCCGAGCCCCACGCCCGCTTCCACGGCGACGCGTGGCGCCTTTCCCAGCACCTTGGTGCGATAGCCCTTGTCCTGCGCCTCGAACAATTCCCAGCAAGGCATCGACACGACCGCGGCGCGGACGCCCTTCTTGTCCAGCATCCGGGCGGCTTCCATGGCGATGCCGACTTCCGATCCCGTCGCCAGCAGGGTGACGTCGCGCCCACCCCTTGGCTCGACCGCCACATAGGCGCCGCGTGCGCATCTGTTTTCGTCGCCGTGCTTCGACCGGAAGGTGGCAAGATTCTGTCGCGTCAGCGCCAGGATTGAGGGAGTCGATGCCGTCGTCAGCGCCAGCTCCCAGCACTCCGCGCATTCCACCGCGTCCGCCGGCCGATAGACATTCAGGTTCGGTATAGCTCTAAGCGCAGCCACGTGCTCCACCGGCTGATGCGTCGGCCCATCCTCGCCGAGGCCGATGGAGTCATGGGTCATCACGTAGATGACGCGCTGACCCATGAGCGCCGAAAGCCGGATCGACGGCCGGCAGTAATCTGTGAACACGAGGAACGTCCCGCCATAGGGAATGATGCCTCCATGCAGGGCCATGCCGTTCATGGCGGCGGCCATGCCGTGCTCGCGCACGCCGTAATAGATATAGGAACCTGAGAAATCCTTCGCCGAAATCGCCGGCTGACCCTTAATCATGGTGCCGTTCGATCCGGTCAGGTCGGCGGAGCCGCCGATCAGGCACGGCAGGGCCGGAATCAGTTTTTCCAGCGTCTTCTGCGAGGACACGCGCGTCGCCAGGCTCGGTGCTTCGGTGGAGAAGGACTTCTTCGCCTCGCTGATTGCCCTGGCGAGCGCCTTGCGCGCGCCCTTGTCCAGTGGATCGTGCAGTCTCGTCAGCTCAACCTTGCCAAGCTTGCCGGTGGCGCGCTTCAGCCACGCGTCATATTCGCCGCGATGCTTCGAGCCCGCCTCCCGCCATGCCTTGAGGATGTTCTGGGGAATGTGGAACGGCTTATGCGGCCAACCAAGTTTCTCCCGCGCCCCGGCGATTTCCTCCGCGCCGAGCGGCGAGCCATGGGTGGAAGCGGTCCCCTGCTTCTTTGGTGCGCCAAATCCGATGATCGTGCGGCAGGCGACGAGCGAGGGCCGGTCGGTGACGCTGCGCGCATTGCGAATTGCCAGCGCGGTCGCTTCCATGTCATGGCCGTCGCAGCGCGCCACGTGCCATCCGCTCGCCTCGAAGCGCTTCAGTTGGTCGTCGGAAACCGACAGGTCGGTCGATCCGTCAATGGAGATGTGGTTGTCGTCGAACAGCACGACCAGCTTGCCGAGCTTGAGATGTCCCGCCAGCGAGATCGCCTCGTGGCTGATTCCTTCCATCAGGCAGCCGTCGCCGGCGATGACATATGTGAAGTGGTCGCAAACGCCGTTGCCATGCCGCGCGTTCAACAGCCTTTCGGCAATCGCCATGCCGACGGCGTTGGCCAGGCCCTGGCCGAGCGGACCCGTTGTCGTCTCGATGCCGGGGGCGTGCCCGTATTCCGGATGCCCGGCGGTCATGGAGCCGAGCTGCCGGAACTTCTCCAGCTGCGCCATGGTCATTCCCGGATATCCGGTCAGGTGCAGCAGAGCGTAGAGCAGCATCGAGCCGTGTCCGGCGGACAGCACCAGCCGGTCGCGGTCGGGCCAGTCGGGCTGCGCGGCATCGAATTTCAGGAAGCGCGTCGCCAGCACGGTCGCCACGTCGGCCATACCCATGGGCATACCGGGGTGGCCGGAATTGGCCTTCTGCACCGCGTCCATGGCCAGCGCCCGGATGGCATTGGCCATGTCCCTCGCGAGCCCCGCCGCCTCGGTGCCGGGCTGATTTGAACCGTCCGCCATTGCGTCCTCCAAGTGGGTTTGCGGGCGCCCGCCCGTCAGACCGCCATTTCCCCCATCGCCGCCTTCACCATGTGAAAGGCGACGATCAATTGCGACAGCGCCAGCGGATGGCTCACGCCGCTGCCTTCGGCGGCGTCGATCCTGCCCACCTGGTCGCGCAGATGCCTTGCCTCCGGAATCAGCCTCCAGAGCGTGTCCTCGATCTGCACGGCTCTTTCTTCCGATATCGCGCCGGCAATTTCCAGCATGTCTACGGGTTTTCCATCGTCATCTCGCGCCAGCCTCAGCGTCAGGCCGTCCTCGCCCACCTCCTGCACCACCGCCTCGAAGTCGGGATGGGGCAGCGTCGAGCGCAGGATATGGCGCATGTCGAGCCGCGTTTCCGCCATGTCCGCGCCAGCCGGCTTGCTCGACTGGATGACGATATCGGCGAAACGCCGCTGCGGATGCACGAAGGCCGGGCTGTCCTGACGTCTGCGCTCAAGCGATTGCAGCACCTCGTCCCTGCTGTAGCCCCTTTGTGTCGTGTCCCGGTAAACCTTCCAGCGGATGCGCAGGTCCTCGTCCGGCTCCAGGTAGATCTTCACGTCGAAACAGTTGCGCATCTCGCGATTGGCATAGCCCAGCAAACCTTCCGCGATCACGAAGTCGCGCGGCTGCACATAGACCGAGCGGCCAAAACGCCCGTCCCTGTGATTGTATGACGGCTTCAGGATCGGCTGGCCCTGGCGCAGCAGATGCAGGTGCTGGTTGAGGATGTCCAGATAGTTGCCGCGCGGATCCACGGCCGAAATGCCGTGGTCGAGCCGCTGCTGGCGGTCATAGATGTGGTAATCGTCCATGGCGATGACCGTGCAGCGCTCCGCGCCCAGGATCTTCGCCACGCCTTCGGTAAGCGTCGTCTTGCCCGAAGCGGAATCTCCGACAATGCCCAGTATGATCGGACGTTCTGTCCGGATCGCCATGTCGCGCGTCCCCTTGCCTGCGCAGCACCGTGCCGGCAACACATCCTAACCGCACTTGACGGTCAATGGGACCGAATGCCCCGGCGTCAGCCCTCGCCGCGCCGCTGCGCGAAGGCCCGGCGCAGGAAGGGCGGCAGGTAGGATTCCACGGCGGTCATCCGCCTGTTGAATGCGGGATAGCGCTGGCGCAGCCGGTCAAAGCGCAATTTAAGCCCCGGGCTGGCCAGCAACAGAAGGGCGATCGCAGCGACCATGAATATCGTGCCCGCCGGCAAGGGCAGAGGCAGCGACAATGCCGCTGCCACAAGGCACAGGGCAGCGAGGCCGAACAGCAAGAAACGTCTCAAATCTGGCTCCGCTCGGTGGGGTTCAGAGGGCCATTCCGGCCTCTTCCGGGCGCCCTGGGATGGCGCGCACCACCGCTTCTATATGGGAATTAAGACCGGACAGACAACCGCCAGTTTACCGGGGATAGTGGGACAACAGGACGGAATGGGGATCGAGCGCGTCGCGCATCGCGTCGCCGAGCACGTTCACGCACAGGATTATGGCAACCAGCAGCAGGCTCGGTAGCAGCGTTATCCACCAGCTGCCCGACAATAGCAACTCGAACCCGGCGCGAATCAGCGCTCCCAACGATGGCATTGTGGCGGGCATCCCCAGCCCGAGAAAGGACAGGGACGCTTCGGCGATGACGGCATTGGCCACCTGCACGGTGGCGAGCACCAGGATTGGGGATGCGACATTCGGCAGGATATGGCGCAGCACGATGCGCATGGGTGCCAGCCCGAGCGCGCGCGCGGCAAGCACATGGTCTTTCTGTTTCTCCGCCAGCACGGAGCCGCGCACGGCGCGGGCGAAGTGCGGCCACTCGGCAATGCCGATGACCAGCACCAGCATCGGGATGGCCAGTGCACCGAACCGGTCGCTGCCAAAGGCCGAGCGCATGAGCCCCAGCACAATGATGGCCACCATCAGCGTGGACAGCGACAACTGGATATCCGCGACCCGCATGATCGCCGCGTCCACCCGCCCGCCGCGATAGCCGGCCACAAGGCCGGCGCTGACGCCGATCAGCAATTGCAGGGCGACTGCGCATATGCCGATCACCAGCGAGATGCCGGCGCCGTAGAGCATGGCGCTGAACATATCCCTGCCCTGCGCGTCCGTGCCGAGCGGAAAGCGCGACTGCCCCTGCTCCATCCAGGCGGGTGGAAGTTCCGCGTCGAGTAGATCCAGCGACTCCAGGTCATAGGGGTCCTGTGGCGCGTAGAGCGGCGCTAGCGCGCTTGCCAGCAGCAGCAAGCCGAGGACGGCAAGTACACCCCTCGCCGCTCGCCCGCGTGCTAGTCGCGCCAGCCATCCCCGTCCCGCCGAAGAATCCACGGAGGGCGTCATCGCACCGGTCCCGCCAGCGTCACGCGCGGGTCGATCAGCAGATAGGCAAGGTCTACAAGTGTGTTGATGAGGACGAACAGCGCACCGACGAACACCATGTAGGCGATGATGAGCGGCGTGTCGGAGCGCGCGACCGCATCAAGGAAAAGGAATCCCATGCCCGGCCACTGGAACACCGTTTCGGTGAGTATGGTGTAGGCCAGCAGCGTTCCAACTTGCAGACCGCCCAGCGTCACCAGCGGGATCGCCGCGTTGCGAAGCGCATGGGACAGCCATACACGCATGGGCGGAAGACCCTTTGCGCGCGCGGTACGCACGTAGTCCTGAGACAGGGCCTCGAGCATCTGCGATCGCACCAGCCGCAGGAACAGGGGAACCATGATCGAGGCGAGCGTGAAGGAGGGCAGCAGCAGATGCAGCAAGCCGTCACTCGTGAGCAGGCCCGTCGTCCACGCGCCGAGCGCGACCGTATCGCCCCGCCCGTAGGAGGGCAGCCAGCCGAGCTGCACCGAGAACAGCGCAATGGCGAGAATGCCGGTGAGAAACACCGGCACCGACAGACCCGCGACGCTCGCTACCATGATCGTTCGCGCCTGCCAGCCGCCCGGCCGCAGGGCGCAGTAGATACCCCCCGGTATTGAAACCGCGATCACGATGAGGCTCGCCGCCAGCACCAGTTCGAAGGTGGCGGAGAATTTCGACAGGATGACCCCGAGCGCAGGCTGTCTGAAGGTGTAGGACGCGCCAAGGTCGCCGGCCGCTGCCCTGCCGAGGAAGCGCAGCAACTGCTCGGGCCATGGATCGTCGAGACCAAGGCGCTGCCTCAGTGCGGCGCGCTCGGCCAGCGATGCCCCCTCTCCGATCAGCTCGCGGGCCGGGTCGCCGATGCTCTGCTGCACGGCGAATCCGACCGTGGCGATTGCGGTCATGACCAGCAGCGCCTGAAGCAGGCGCCGGATGACGAAGGTTAATGCCGCCACCGCGTCCTCCGCACCTTTGGATCACCGGATCACAAACCATTTACAGTGAGTTACGACGCCAACACTGTGTCGTGAGGCCGATTGAATCGCCCGCAGGACAGACCAAATCTAGCGCAAACATAACCTTCAGGGACGGGAAACAAGAAACAACGCAAAAGGAATACCCGCCATGCGCTCACTGGTCATTCTGCCTGCCTTTCTCACCACATTCGCCGGGGCCGTCCTCGTGACGGTCTGGGTCTTGTCACATGCCGTCGCACCCGACAGCGATACAGCCTATCGCAGCGGCGCCACGCCGCAGGACCCCGCAGCCGTCGCTTTCGACGAGGCGCAATACTGACGGGCGTCGGGCAGGTTACTCAATCACTAGGTCGCCAAGGAAAGGAAAGTCCATCACATTGAGGATGGGCTCGATGTTAACGCCCTTGCGCGCCGCCCAGGCTAGGTGCTGCCAGTGCAGAGGCACGAAGGCCGCGTCCTCGTGCAGCGCCCGCTCGACCTGGGTGAGCAGCTGCGCGCGCGCTTTCCGGTCGGTCATCGACTGGGATTGAAGCACCATCTTGTCCACGGTCGGGTTGGCATAATTGCCTGCGTTATACTGTCCGTAACCCGCGTCCTTGTCCGGCGTCATCGCGAGGAATTCCGCGAAGTTGGCTGAGTCTTCCGTGTCGGAGTGCCAGCCAATCATCATGATGTCGGCCGCGCGCTGGTCGAACAGTGGCCAGTATTGCGCCTTCGGCACCGTCTTCAGATCAACCTTGATGTTGATCTTGGCCAGCATGGCGGCGGCGGCCTCGGCGATGCGGTAATCATTCACATAGCGGTTGTTCGGCGCCAGCATCGTCACCGAAAAGCCGCTCTCGAAGCCCGCCTCCTTCATCAGCGATCGCGCCTGGCGCAGGTCGAAGCGCGGTTTCAGGCCAGGGTCGTGGCCCGCATATCCCGGCGGCGACAGCTGCGCCGCCGCGGTGGCGAAGCCGCGCATGATCTTCTCCGCGATGGCCTCGTTGTTGATGGCGTGGACGATGGCCTGGCGCACGCGCCGGTCGCGAAACTGCGGCACGCGCTGCTGGTTGAGCTGCAGGGTGATGATCCGCGTGCCGGTCATGGTCACGACGTCCAACTTTGGATCGGACTTCAGGCGCTCCAGGTCGGCCGGCGGCACAGGGGCGATGAAATCCACGTCGCCCGACTGCAGCGCGGCGACGCGCGTGGCCCCTTCCTTGATCGGCGTGAAGACGATGCGGTCCACGTTGCCCGGTGACTGCGTGTCCCAATAGTCCTGCGAGCGCACGAATTCGATGCGCACGCCCTGCTCCCG
>JAYZVT010000355.1:0-2652 GCA_036155355.1 Pseudomonadota bacterium | reverse complement strand
CGGGTTTGTTTACCCTGTCCCTCGGAGGCCGCTCCATTTCCTGCCGCGAGTCGCTCAGCGACCTGACCAGCGCCGTAGTCATGAGCCGCTGCGACGATAAGGCCCTGACGCACCGTCTCCTGGCCCAGGCCGGACTGAAAGTTCCAGAGCAGGTGGTCGTCCGCAGCGAAGATGACGCGGTCTCGGTCCTTGACCGTCTTTCCCGCATTGTCATAAAGCCGGCGCGCGGCGAGCAGGGCAAGGGCGTCTTTGTCGATCTTCGCTCCGCGGATTCGGTCCGCCGCGCCTGGCAGCAGGCAAACAAGCTGTCCGACGCAGTGATCGCGGAAGAATTCGTCACTGGCGAAGACCTGCGCATAATCGTAATCGACGGCGAGGTGGTGGCCGCGGCTATCCGCCGTCCGGCCACCGTGATCTGCGACGGCAAGCTGACGGTCGAGAAGCTGATCGAAGTGCAGAGCCGCCGCCGCTCCGCCGCCACCGGCGGCGAGAGCCGCATCCCCATCGATGACGAGACCCGCCGCGCGGTCCGGGCTGCGAATTACGGGCTGAATGACGTGCCGCCCGAAGGCACCAAGCTGAGAGTGCGCAAGACGGCCAACCTGCACACGGGCGGCACCATCCATGATGTGACCGGCGACCTTCATCCCGAGCTGGAGAAGGCCTCCGTCGAGGCCGCCGCCATATTGAATATCCCGGTGGTCGGGCTCGACTTCATCGTGCCCTCGATCGAGGAGCCGGAATACAGAATCATCGAGGCCAACGAACGACCCGGGCTCGCCAATCATGAGCCGGCGCCGACGGCCGAAAAGTTCATTGATTTCCTTTTGCCCCAAACCAACGCCGCGCCGCGCCCGGCGGCGCGCGCCGGCTGACGCAGGTTGCCATGCAGAAGAAGGTCGCGAAGAACGTCCGCATCGACCAGACCTATCTGAAGAAAATACTGGCCGAGCTGCTCGACATGCCGAGCCCGTCCGGCATGACCGATGGCGCGGTAGGCTATGTCTGCGAGGCGCTCGAGTCACTGGGGATCGCCTATGAGCTAACCCGGCGCGGAGCCATCCGAGCCCATCTGGAAGGCCCCAAGGACGCACCCAACCGGGCCGTCGTTACCCATCTGGATACGCTCGGCGCCATGGTGAAGCGCATCCGGCCCAATGGGCGGCTGGACGTGGTGCCTATCGGCACATGGTCCTCGCGCTTCGCGGAAGGCGCTCGCGTCACTGTGTTCAGCGACGATCATCGCCGCTTCCGCGGCACTATCCTGCCGCTGAAGGCATCCGGCCATACCTACAATGACGAGATCGATTCCCAGCCCGTCTCCTGGGACAACGTCGAGGTCCGCCTTGACGAGCGCACGACGACGCGCGTAGAGACCGAGATGCTCGGCGTCAGCGTCGGCGATACCATCGCGATCGACTCTCAGCCCGAGTTCATCGACAACGGCTTCATCAATGCCCGCCATCTTGACGACAAGGCGGGCGTGGCCGCCGTCCTCGCCGCGGTGAAGGCCGTGCGCGACGCAAAACTGTCCCTGCCGCTCGGCTGCCACCTGCTCTTCACCATTTCGGAAGAAGTTGGCGTCGGCGCCTCCGCCGTCCTGCACGGCGAGATTGCCGAGCTTGTCTCGGTAGACAACGGCGCCATCGCGCCTGAACAGTCGACCTCGGAGTTTGGCGTTACTATTGCCATGCAGGATTCGAGCGGCCCCTTCGACTGGCATCTGACGCGCAGCCTGCTCTCCCTGTGCCGGGAAAACCGCATCGAGCATTCACGCGACGTTTTCCGCCACTATCGCAGCGACGGCGCCGCAGCGGTCGAGGCGGGCAACGACATCCGCACCGCGCTCGTCTGCTTTGCCCTAGACGCTTCGCATGGCTATGAGCGCACGCATATGGACTCCCTCGACGCCACCGCGCGCCTTATCGCCCTCTACCTGCAGAGCCCTGCCCTGTTCCAGCGCGACAGCGACGCCATCGGTCCTCTCGGGGATCTGCCGACGGGCGAGGAGGAAGGCACCACCCCGGGATCTTGATACCCGGCCTGCCCCCTCATTGCTTCTACGGCACGCTGGCGCGCGCACCTGCGCTGTTGCATGATCCGGCCCTGGTCCAGCCGGGCCGCAAGGGCGAGGAAGCAGGGATAATGAGCGGAGACAGGCACCCCGGACCGCTGTCGGGCCTCAAGGTCGTTGACCTGACCCGGGTCCTGGGTGGGCCATTCTGCACCCAGTGGCTCGGCGACCTGGGCGCGGAAGTCATCAAGGTCGAGCCGCCCCAGGGCGACGAGACTCGCGGCTGGGGACCACCTTTCGACAGCGACGGCTCTGCGGCCTATTTCCTTGGCGTCAATCGTTCAAAATTGGCGATCAGTATTGACCTGTCGCGCGAGGAGGGCCGCGAGATCCTCATGCGTCTCCTGGCCGATGCGGACGTGCTGATCGAAAACTTCAAGCCGGGAAGCCTTGAGAAGTGGGGCATCGGCTACGACCAGAAACTGAAAGAGCACTTTCCACGCCTCGTGCATTGCCGCATATCCGGTTTCGGCGCCGACGGACCGCTCGGGGGACTTCCGGGCTACGACGCCATCATACAGGCCATGAGCGGCTGGATGAGCGTCAACGGAACACCGGACAGCGGACCCACGCGCCTT
>JAYZVT010000354.1:0-6050 GCA_036155355.1 Pseudomonadota bacterium | reverse complement strand
TGATGAACAGGCCGATGTTCAGCGTGACCGCGCCGGCGTCCTGGGCGGCCTTGAGCGAGGCGTAGCTGTCGCCCTTAAGTGTTATGAAGATGTCGGAGAAATCGACGCCGCCAAGGACCAAGCCGATCGGCGGCATCATCACGTCATCGACGAGCGACTTGACGATGGTCGAGAAGGCCGCGCCGATGACGATACCCACCGCCATGTCTACGACGTTGCCCCGCATCGCAAACTCTTTGAATTCCTTCAGCAAAACACGCCTCCCTTGAATGTGGCCGCCGCCACGCCCGATGCGCGAAACATCGGCGGGCCGCAACCTTCGCCTTAACGATAGCTTCGGTTGCTGTCAAACCACACCTCGCGGCGGATGGAATGTGACTGGTTCGCGTTGCGGGCGCGCTATAAGCTTCTGGAAACACGAGATTTCCGTCCGCGCTTCGCGCGGCGCCTCGGGGAGGATGCTGGCCGGGGATGATCGACGGCTGGACAATCATTGCCGCGGCGTTCGCCTATCTGGGCTTCCTGTTCGCAGTGGCCTATCTGGGCGACCGGCAGGCGACGCTGCGCCCGCATGTGGGCGGGCGCCCCGCGATCTATGCACTGTCGCTCGCAGTCTATTGCACGTCGTGGACGTTTTTCGGCAGCGTCGGACTTTCCGCCACAACCGGCCTCGATTTCCTGCCCGTCTATCTCGGTCCCATCATCATGATCGGAGCGGGTTGGCCGCTGCTACGCCGCATCGTACATCTGTCGAAGAACCAGAACATCACCTCGATCGCCGATTTCATTGCCGCCCGTTACGGCAAGAGCCCGGCGCTGGCAGCTATCGTCACAGTGATCGCTGTCGCGGGCACCGTTCCCTATATCGCGCTGCAGCTGAAAGCGGTGTCGCTGTCCGTCACCACCCTGCTCGGCCCGGTCAATGTCGCACAGCCGCTGCTGCGGGACGCACCATTGCCCGACCTTGCCTTCATCATTGCGGTAACGATGGCAGCCTTCGCCATCCTGTTCGGCACGCGCCATATCGACGCCACCGAGCACCAGGAAGGCCTGATGCTGGCGATTGCCACCGAGTCGCTGGTCAAGCTGGTGGCGTTCATTGCTGTGGGGTGCTTCGTCACCTTCTACATGTTCGACGGTATCGGCGATCTGTTCGCCCGCGCCAGGGCGCAGCCGGAAATTTCGGGCCTGTTCAGCCGGGGATTCGCCGGCGGCACCTGGCTGACTATCACCTTCCTGTCGCTGATCTGCGTGCTGCTCCTGCCGCGCCAGTTTCACGTGGCGGTGGTTGAAAACAATTCCGACAGCGAGATCCGCCGGGCCGCATGGCTGTTCCCACTCTATCTTGTTGCCATCAACCTGTTCGTGGTGCCGATCGCAATTGCCGGCCTGCTGACTTTCCCCCGCGGCACCGCCGATGCCGACATGTTCGTGCTTGCGCTGCCGATGTCGGCCGGCTCGGACTGGATGTCACTGATCGCCTTCGTCGGCGGGCTGTCCGCAGCTACTGCCATGGTAATCGTCGCATCGGTCGCGCTCGCCATAATGATCTCCAACGACCTGATGGTTCCGCTGCTGCTGCATCGCGGACCCGTGGCCGCGACCGACAGGGAGGACATGAGCGGCCTGCTGCTCACCATCCGGCGGTCGGCCATCTTCCTGGTTCTGGTTCTGGCCTACGTGTTCTACCGCATGGTCGGCGACACCGTGGCGCTCGCATCCATTGGTCTGCTGGCGTTCGCCGCCATAACGCAATTCGCACCGGCCTTCTTCGGAGGACTGATCTGGCGCCGCGCCACCGCGCGGGGCGCCATCGCCGGCATCGTCGTCGGCTTTGGCATCTGGACCTATACGCTACTGCTGCCATTCTTCGTGAAATCGGGCTGGTTCCCGGCGGAGATCCTTGCCGAAGGGCCGTTTGGCGTGACGCTGCTGCGCCCGCAGATGCTGTTCAACATGGAATTCGACAGCCTCACACACGGTGTGGTGTGGAGCCTGCTGTTCAATGTGCTTGCCTATGTGACGGTTTCGCTGCTGCGTTCGCCCGAACCGATCGAGCGGCTGCAGGCCAACGCCTTCATCCAAGACGACTTCGCCCGCCCGCCCGCACCCAGCTTCAGGCTTTGGCGGTCGAGCATAACGGTCGGCGAATTGCAGCGCACTGTGGCGCGCTATCTGGGCGAGGAGCGCGCGGCGCGATCCTTCGCGGAATTTGCCTCGAGCACCGGCAATCCCTCCGACCCGCAGAGCGAAGCGGATATCCAGCTCCTGCGCTTCGCGGAGCATCTGCTCGCAAGCGCCATCGGCGCGGCGTCGTCGCGGCTGGTGCTTTCGTTGCTGCTGCGGCGGCGCTCTGTCGGCGTCAAGTCCGCGCTCAAGCTGCTCGATGACGCGTCGGAAGCGATCCAGTACAACCGCGACTTGCTGCAGTCGGCGCTCGACCAGGTGAGGCAGGGCATATCCGTGTTCGACCGGGACATGCGCCTGATCTGCTGGAACCGTCAGTTCAGGGAAATCCTTGACCTTCCGCCCGAACTCGGCAGGGTCGGCGTGCCCTTGGACGAGATCGTGCGCTACCTCGCAGGGCGCGGCGACTTGGGCACTGGCCCGGTGGAGGACATCGTCAGTGACAGGGTGCACAAGTTCGTAGTGACACAGGAAACCTTCCAGCAACGCATTGGCGCGGGAGATGCCGGACCGGTGATCGAGATCAGGACCAACCTGATGCCACAGGGCGGTATCGTGGCGACCTTTTCCGACATTACCGAGCGCGTCGACGCGGCCGAGGCTCTGGCTCGCGCAAACGAGACGCTCGAGCGGCGCGTGCATGAGCGAACCGCGGAGCTGACGCGAGTGAACAGCCAACTTGCGGTGGCGAAGGCGAAAGCGGACGAAGCCAACCTGGATAAAACGCGTTTCCTCGCCGCCGCCAGCCACGACATCCTTCAGCCTCTGAACGCGGCGCGGCTCTATGTCACCACGCTGGTGGAGCGTAAACGTCGCGGCGAGGACGGGCGCCTTATTCGCAATGTGGACTCGGCGATGGAGGCGGTCGAAGAAATCCTCAATGCGCTCCTCGACATCTCCAGGCTGGACACAGGGGCGATGAAGCCGGAGATGAGCGTATTTGGCCTGCCCGAGTTCCTCAAACAGTTACAAACCGAGTTCGAGCCGCTGGCCGGTGAACGCGGCCTGGAACTGAGGGTGATATCGCAAAATTTGCACGTCCGGTCCGACCGGCGCCTGCTACGGCGCGTGTTGCAGAACCTGATATCCAACGCCGTCAAGTATACGGAAACCGGCCGGGTGGTAGTCGGCTGCCGACGGCGCGGGGAGCGTGTCGAATTGCAGGTCCACGACACCGGTCCAGGCATTCCGGTGTCCGAGCAGAGGCTCATTTTCAAGGAATTCCAGCGTCTGGCTTCCAATTCCGCCGGGACTCGCGGGCTCGGGCTCGGGCTGTCTATCGTAGAGCGTATCGGACGCATGCTTGAACATCCGGTCGGGCTGGCATCGCAGCCGGGACGCGGCTCGGTGTTCTCGGTGACATTGCCGCTTGCCCGGGCGGAAGAGGCAAAGACGCTCGATCAGGCCGGCGTGCCAAGTCCGGGGCGCATCGCGGGCACCTGCGTGCTGTGCGTTGACAACGAGCCCGCCATCCTCGACGGCATGGAAGTGTTGCTGTCCAGTTGGGGCTGTCGCGTGGTCAAGGCTGTCAGCCGCGCCGAGGCGCTGCAGCGACTGCGCGCCGGGGCCATCGTTCCGGACATCGTGCTCGCCGACTATCACCTCGATGGCGACACGGGTGTGGCGGTGGTCCGTTTCCTGCGCGAGCAGTTCGGGCCCGACCTTGCCGCGGTCGTCATCACCGCCGACCGTTCGCCCGAAGTACAGGAACTGGTTCGCAGCGAAGGGCTGCACATTCTGCGCAAGCCTTTGCGCCCCGCATCGCTGAGGGCCGTGATGGCGCAATCACGCCTGCGGCATGCGGCGGCAGCCGAATAAGGCTACTGGGCGGCCTTCTGCCACTCCTGACCATCGATCTTGTTGACCGCGATCACAGCCTGGGTGCGGCTGTCAACGCCAAGCTTCTGCAGGATCGCGGAGACATGCGCCTTCACGGTGGCCTCGGACACGCCGAGCTTGTAGGCGATCTGCTTGTTGAGCAGTCCCTCGCTCAGCATCATCAGCACGCGCACCTGCTGGGGCGTCAGGGTGGCCAGCCGGGCCACCAGATCCGCACTCTCGCCGTCGCCGCCGGAGCCGAGATCGAGATCGGGCGGACTCCAGACGCCACCGTCCAGCACGGTCCTTACCGCATCGCGGATGGTTTCCACCGGCAGCGACTTCGGCACAAAGCCCGATGCGCCGAATTCGATGCAGCGGCGCATGGCTCCCGGATCCTCGTTCGCTGAAACGATCACCACGGGAATCTCGGCATACTGGGCACGCAGATACATCAACCCGGACAGTCCCTTGACCCCCGGCATGGACAGGTCGAGAAGGACAAGGTCAACTTCGCCGGAGCCTTCCAGAATTGCTGACAGGTCGTCCAGCGACCCGGCTTCCATGATTTCGAGCTTTTCGAAACTGTTGTTCAGCGCCTGCCGCAAGGCGTCGCGGAACAGGGGGTGATCATCGACAATGATTAGCCGATAGGCGCTCATGCTTCGATATGCTCTCTTGCAGGCGGCGAATGGGCGCCGTTTCGGCGCCTGGCGCTGCTCTCCCTCGGGCGCAGTCTAGTTTGGATCGACTCACCGATTCAATGGTTCATACTACCCTTCGCAACCGCACCCAAAGCATTGATCCTCCTCCCGGGGATGGCTCGCGACGGGACTTTGCAGGAGGCCGGATCGCTGATAACCCTCTGCGCGGGGCACCAAAGCGGGTCAAACAGCCATGATCGAAGAAGAACAGAGAGGCCCGCACTGGCGCAGGACGACGGTACTCGCCGTCATATGCCTGTCATTCATCTGCCTCACCACCCTGGCGACGGTGCTTTTGATAGATGTCCTCAATGAGGTGGAAGTTCTGCGTTTCCCGCTCGGCTTCTATATGGCTGCACAAGGGGCGGTCATACTCATCGTCGCCATGCTGTTCTGGTTTTCCGACCGTCAGGAGCGGCTGGACCGCAAATATGGCTCAAGCGAGCACGGCTAGGAGCAAGCGCCGATGTCCGCCCCTATGCCGACGCGTCCGGTTAATCCCCGTCTTGGGACTTATTATGCGATCTTCGCCAGCGCGCTGGCCGCAATATTCATTGTGGCTGCGATGCTGGATCAACTCGGCGTCCGGCGGCTGCTGCTCAGTCACATCGCCATCGGCGCACCGCTCATTCTCAGTCTGGTGGTCGCCATTGCCACCCGAACCCTGGAGGAACGCGAGTTCTATGTGGCGGGTCGGCGCGTGCCCGCCGTCTTCGGCGGGCTCGGCCTGGCCGCGACGGCGATTGGCGGCGTTGGTTTCTTCTCGGTGATCGGCGCGCACTACCTGCTAGGCTTCGACGCGCTCGCCATACCGCTCGGCATAACAGCAGGCTTCGCGGTTTCGGCGGTGCTGCTGGCGCCATACATCTACAAGACTGGCGCATTCACGATGCCCGGCTTCTTCAGGCAGAGATTCGACAGCGAGGTTCCCGGCATCATCGCCGGGCTGCTCCTGCTCCCCCCGTGCTTCCTGTTGCTGTGCGCGGAATTGCAGGCCGGGGCCTTCGTGGCGGCACTCTTCACGTCCGTCACCTTCGCCAACTCGGTCTGGCTGGGAGCTCTGATGGTCTGCCTGATGACAGTGCTCGGCGGCATGCGGTCACTGAGCTGGACGCAGTGTGTGCAATATCTGGCCATCGTCTGCGGCCTGCTGGTGCCGCTTGTGATTGTTTCGACCATTGAGACCAATTTGCCAGTGCCGCATCTGACCTATGGCGGGTTGCTCGACAGGATATCAGGCCAGGAAATCGCGACGGGCGCCGCACGCACCGTACCTTTACCGCTTGTCGAAGCGCTGCCGGGAGGCGCGCCGCAGGCGGCGATCAAGCCTTTCCTGCAAGC
>JAYZVT010000353.1:0-3389 GCA_036155355.1 Pseudomonadota bacterium | reverse complement strand
CATTCCGGCGATGACATGAACCGTGAAGATCCACTCGTTCGATCCCCGGTCTTGGGACCCAAGCATCTTCTCAAACGTCTCAACATCGCCGTCCTCGGGGCGCAACCGGCCTATGCTCGCCAGCACGTGCAGTGCCGCCGGGTATCCCGGTTGCAGCGCCAGTGCCTTTCGTGTGTGAATTTCGCAGTCCTCGAAACGGCCCTGGATCATCTCGGCCACGGCCTTTGCCGACCATGCGAGCGCGTCGTTTGGATCGAGCGCCAGGGCCTTGTCAGCGGCTGTGATTGCGGCATCCTGATGTCCGAGCTGCGCTTCAACCGCGGCATATTGTGACCACGCTGTCGCGGACTTCGGCAACAGCCGCACCGCCTCCCTATATGCATTCAGCGCTTCCTCGTGCCGACCGCCATTCGCAAGGTTCCGCGCGAGAGCGTGCCAGGTATCCCCTCGGTTGGGTGCCAGTTTCACGGCTTCCGCCATCGCATCTGCAGCTTCGAGGGGGCGCTTTAGTTTTTCGAGGGCTTCTCCAAGACCAATGAACGTCTCGGCGAGAACGGGTTGGCGGCCCAGGGCTTCCTTGTAAATGGCCTCTGCCTCGTTCCATTTGCCGGTGGCGAGGTAGACGCGGCCGAGATTGACATACTCCCTTGCCGAAGCACGGCTGGTCTTTAGAGCCCGCGTATAAGGCTCAATCGCTTCTTCGTAGCGCCGTGCCAGCGCGAGCGCATGACCTGACCCGGTGAATGCTTCGGTGAAGTCGGGATCAAGGGTCAAAGCCCTGCGGTAGCTTTCCAGTGCGGCCTCGATTTCATGACCGCTGCGGAGGAGATCGCCAAACCCGGAATGGACTGCGGCCCTGTCGGGCTGCAGATCCGCCGATTTCTGCAAAGCCTTTCGTGCGCGACTAAGGTCGCCCGCGACTGCTAGGGCGCGGCCGAGATCGAAATGCAGCGTGGCGTCCTGCGGCTTGAGAGACACCGCGCGTTGCAGATGTTCGATGGCCTTCTGGTTGAAACCCTGATCGAGCAGGATATTTCCCAGGTAGTAATGCGCGCCCCAGTGCTTCGGATTCTCCTTCAGCACCTGCCTGTACTTTTTTTCCGCCTGACGCACACGGCCTTGCCGGTGCGCCTTTACGGCGGCATCAAAAAGATCACCCATGTGGCGACCCGAAACCGGTTTTGAGGAGACCCCTCGCGCGGGGAGAGAAGTACACGCGGCTAGGGCTGGAGCGACTGGCCTCCGCAGGTACAGCATGACGCTAACACCCGCTAAAGACCGGAAAGATCACTGTTTCGTGAACAGCTTAAGCCTTTCGGCAGATTGTGTTTCCCGGAATCGACTGATCAGAAACTCAGCCGCTTCGCCTGCACCACATGCGGCAGAGCGCGCACCTGCTCCAGCACCGCATCTGAGATCGGCCCGTCCGTCTCGATCAGGGCAATGGCGTCGCCGCCCGGCTTGTCGCGTCCCAGGTTGAACGTTGCCACGTTGACGTCGTTCTTGCCGAACAGCGTGCCGATCGCGCCAATATAGCCCGGCTTGTCCGCGTTGGTGGTGTAGAGCATGTTCGGACCAAGCTCGGCTTCCATGTCGATGCCCTTCACCTGAATGATGCGCGGCTTGCCGTCGGAAAAAACAGTGCCCGCCACTGAGCGTTCCTGCCGCTCCGTCTTCAGCGTCAGCCGGATATAGCTCTCATAGGCGCCCTGCTGCCCGCGCGTCACCTCCTCGATGGCGATGCCGCGTTCCTTGGCGAGCGATGGCGCGCTGACCATGTTGGCGCCTTCAAGCATCGGCTTGAGCACACCTGCCACCGCGGCGGCCGTCAGCGCCCTGGTGTTCAGCTCCGCCACGTCGCCCACATATTCCAGCCGCACCGTCTTGATGCCGGTCTCGGTCAGCTGCCCGGCGAAGGAGCCGAGCTGCTCCGCCAGCTTGACCAGCGGGCGCAGCTTCGGCGCCTGTTCAGCGGAGATCGAAGGGAAATTCACCGCGTTGGAAATGGCCCCCGTCAGCAGGAAGTCGGCCATCTGCTCGGCCACCTGCACCGCCACATTCTCCTGCGCTTCCGTGGTCGCCGCGCCCAGATGCGGCGTGCAGATCACGTTCGGCGTGCCGAACAACGCATTGGCCTTGGCCGGCTCCTCGACGAACACGTCCAGCGCCGCGCCCGCCACGTGACCGGAGTCGAGCACTGCCTTCAACGCCGCCTCGTCGATGAGGCCGCCGCGCGCGCAGTTGATGATGCGCACGCCTTTCTTCGTCTTCTTCAGCGCCCTCGCATCGAGAATGTCGCGCGTCTTATCGGTCAGCGGCGTGTGCAGGGAAATGAAGTCCGCCCGCTCCAGAAGCTTGTCCAGTTCCACTTTCTCGATGGACAGCTCCGCCGCGCGCTCCTCCGACAGGAAGGGATCATAGGCGATCACCTTCATGTGCAGCCCCTGTGCGCGCGAGGCAACGATTGAGCCGATATTGCCGCAACCGATGATGCCGAGCGTCTTACCCGTCACTTCCGTGCCCATGAAACGCGATTTCTCCCACTTGCCAGCCTGCGTGGATGCGTCGGCCTCGGGCAGTTGCCGCGCCAGCGCAAGCAGCATGGCAACGGCGTGCTCAGCGGTCGTGATCGAATTGCCGAAGGGCGTGTTCATCACGATGATGCCGCGTGCGGTCGCCGCCGGAACGTCGATATTGTCAACGCCGATGCCGGCCCGTCCGATGACCTTCAGCCTGGCGGCCTTCTCGATCACCTTGGGCGTTGCCTTGGTGGCGGAGCGCACGGCCAGCCCATCATAATCGCCAATGATGTCGGCCAGTTCTTCCTTGCTGAGGCCGGTCTTCACGTCGAATTCGATGCCGCGCTCGGCGAAGACCTTCTCCGCCAGTTCGCTCAGCTTGTCTGCGATCAGCACACGGGGGGCCATGTCATGTCTCCATCAGTTGGCGGGTGGGCCGCGCCCTGTCCCGCCTGTCGGAATTTCTCTTGTGAAGCGAAAGGGCTCAGGCCGCCTTGGCGCGCTGGGCGATGGCCGTGGCGAATGCCCAGTCGAGCCAGGGCATCAGCGCCTTCACGTCGGCCGTCTCCACCGTCGCGCCGCACCAGATGCGCAGGCCCGGAGGTGCGTCGCGGTAACTGGCGATGTCCCTGGCGACATTCTCCTTGTCCAGCAGCCCGGCGATCTCCTTGGAGAAGGCGGTCTGGTCCGTCGTAGACAGCGCTCTCACCCGTGAATCGGTGAATTTCAGGCACACGGAGGTGTTGGAAGCCGTCGCCGGGTCCTCAGCCAAGTTGGCGGCCCAGCTTGACGATTTTGCCCAGCCGGCGATGACCTTCGCGTTGGCGTCGGCCCGCGCCATCAGCCCCTTGAGGCCGCCGATGCTTTCCG
>JAYZVT010000352.1:0-6147 GCA_036155355.1 Pseudomonadota bacterium | reverse complement strand
CCTCGTCCATGCGGCTGCCCGTGTCGATAAGCGCAGTGGCGATGATGGTCAGCGAACCGCCTTCCTCGATGTTGCGAGCGGCGCCGAAGAAGCGCTTGGGACGCTGCAGCGCATTGGCGTCCACGCCGCCGGTCAGAACCTTGCCCGAAGAGGGAACGACGGTGTTGTAGGCACGGCCGAGGCGCGTAATCGAATCGAGCAGGATGACCACGTCGCGCTTGTGCTCGACCAGCCGCTTGGCCTTCTCGATGACCATCTCCGCCACCTGGACATGACGCGAGGCCGGCTCGTCGAAGGTCGAGGAAATCACCTCGCCATTCACCGAGCGCTGCATGTCGGTGACTTCTTCCGGGCGTTCGTCGATCAACAGCACGATCAAATAGCACTCGGGATGATTGGTGGTGATGGAATGGGCGATATTCTGCAGGATCATCGTCTTGCCGGTGCGTGGCGGAGCGACGATGAGGCCACGCTGGCCCTTGCCTATGGGCGCGACAATATCGATAACCCGGGCGCTGAAATCCTTCTTCTCCGGATTGGGAATCTCCAGCTGCAACCATTCGTCCGGGTAAAGCGGCGTCAGATTGTCGAAATGTATCTTGTGCCGCATCTTCTCCGGGTCATCGAAGTTGATGCTGTTGACCTTGAGCAGGGCGAAGTAGCGCTCGCCATCCTTTGGCGAACGAATCTGGCCTTCGACGGTGTCGCCGGTGCGCAAGGCAAAGCGGCGGATCTGGCTTGGGGACACATATATGTCGTCCGGGCCGGGCAGATAGTTGGCATCGGGTGAACGCAGGAAGCCGAAGCCGTCCTGGAGAATTTCCACGACGCCGGTGCCGGTGATGTCGATCTCCCTCGCCGCGAGCTGCTTGAGGATCGCGAACATCAGCTCCTGCTTGCGCATGGCGCTGGCATTCTCCACATCGACCTCTTCGGCAAAGCTCAACAGCTCTGTCGGCGATTTCATCTTGAGGTCCTGGAGCTTCATTTCCTGCATTTCGAAAACCTGCGCTGGGATATCGGAAGGAGAGGGAGGGCCGGATGCGGCGCCCGGGCGGGCGTCCGGCTGACCGGAAGAGCAATGGAACCGTCCGCCGTGCTGGAAACGATACGGAAATTCCGGTTCCGGAATGCCTCAGATCGGATGCTGGCCGGTGGGAACTGGTCCGCCGATTCGACAGCGGCCCAAATCGAAGTGGAACGAGTATACCAAAGCTCGAAGCCGAGCGAAAGATACCTCCTCGCCTAGAAGGGCCTGACGATAACCATAAGCACGATGCCCATCATCAGCAGCGTCGGCACTTCGTTGGCGATCCGATAGAAACGGGCGCTGCGGGTATTGCGATCCTCCGCGAAGGCACGGCGCCAGCTTCCCAGCAGCATGTGAAACACGGTCAGCGCCACGACCAGCGCCAGCTTCACATGGAACCATCCCTCCGCAGCAAAATTCACGGCGCCGAAGCCGAACAGCAGCCAGAGGCCCAGCAGCCAGCTCGCCAGCATGGCCGGGTTCATGATGGCATTCAGTAAACGGCGCTCCATGACCTTGAAGGTCTCCGACTGCGCCGAGCCCCTTTGGGCATCCACGTGATAGACGAAGAGCCGGGGCAGATAAAACAACCCCGCCATCCAGGCGATCACCGCCATAACGTGAAACGATTTGACCAGCAGATACAACATGCCGCTCACCGCCCTTGCCGCACCAGTTCCACCAGCCGGGCGACATGCTCCGGCGGCGTCTGCGGGACGATCCCGTGGCCCAGATTGAAAACGAACGGGCCTTCTGACAACGCCGCCAGAATTTCGCCAATCCGGCGCTCCATGGCCGTCCCGCCGGCAACGAGCAGCAGCGGATCGAGATTGCCTTGAACCGCCGCGTCATGCTGAACGTTGTCACGGATCCATGCCGGAGTGAGGGTGGTATCGCATCCGACTCCGTCCGCACCCGTTGCCTTGGCATAGCCCGCGTAGCGCGCCCCGGCCCCTCTTGGAAAGGCAATGACGGGAATCCGGGGATGGATCTCGCGCAATCTTGCGATCATTGCTGCAACCGGTTTCAAGCACCATCGCTCGAACTCACCATCAGGTAGGCTGCCAGCCCAGCTGTCGAAAATCTGCAAAACCTGCGCACCCGCATTGACCTGCCGTGCCAGGTAGGCGGCGGAAACGTCCACGAGCAGGCTGATAAGCCTGGAGAACTCCTGCGGATCACGGTAAGCCCACAGCCGCGCCTCAGCCTGGTCGCTTGAGCCCCGGCCGCCCACCATGTAGGTGGCCACAGTCCACGGCGCTCCACAGAATCCGATCAAAGCGGTGGACTCATCCAGAGCACCCCTGATCCGGTTTACAGCCTCGAACACAGGCCCCAACCGATCCAATGCCCTTTCCGGGCGCAGCGCTGCCAGCGCCTTGCCCTCACGGACAGGCTCCAGTACCGGACCTTCCCCTTCCCGGAATTCGACCTTCTGGCCAAGGGCGTCGGGGACGACCAGGATATCACTGAAAAGGATTGCCGCGTCGAAACCATAGCGGCGGATCGGCTGAAGGGTCACCTCGGCGGCCATGGCGGGCGAGTAGCACAAATCCAGAAAACTGCCTGCCCTGGCCCTGACCTCGCGATACTCCGGCAAGTAGCGTCCTGCTTGCCGCATCAGCCAGATGGGTGGTGGGGAACAAGTCTTGCCATGAAGAGTTCTGACCAGGTGCGTATCGCCGATCGTCTATGTGAGCCTGCGCGTCTTCATCCCGTCACTAATCAATACAAGACTCCAGATTCCTAGATTCCTTTTTCTCCTATTAGGGGCTGGATAGCGGAGATTGTTGAAAGGCGCCAGTCTGCCCACAGCTTGACCCGGCGGGGGGTCCTGGTGCCACGCGCATGTGGAGCAGACCCCGAACAGGCTGTTGGCTATTGCCGTGTCAATGCTTGGGCCATTCAGCGGGGGCGGCTCATATGTGCCATTTTGACCTGTAGGGGTGGTTCTGTTGACAGGCTCTGGATTACCGTCCCAAAAGTCGGGAAGCACTGCGACGGTGGACAAACATGTTGCGGTTTTCCCCATGGGTCAAAACGTGGGAAAGCTGCTGAACAACCGGCGAAATGAATCGAACAATCCTGACCGGCGGCCGGAACAGGCCGGAGTCATAAGGGAGATACCAACAGGTGGCGGAGGCTTTACCCAGATTTTTCCACCTGCATCTTATCTCCGATGCGACAGGTGAAACCCTGACGGCGGTGGCCAAAGCCGCCATCGTGCAATACTCCGACATCCGCGCGCTTGAGCACGTACATGCGCTGATCCGGAGCAAAAAGCAGCTTGAGAGGGTGTTGCAGGAAATCGAGCAGTCGCCCGGAATCGTGCTCTATACAATCGTCAACCAGGAACTGGCGGCCGAGCTGGAAAGCTGCTGCGCAAATCTTAATGTCCCCTGTGTGCCGGTTCTGGCGGGAATCATGAAAGTCTTCGAGGCCTATCTGGGCATGCCGTCGAAGCCCACCGTGGGCGGTCAGCATGTGCTCGATGCGGAATATTTCCGCCGCATCGACGCGCTGAACTTCACCATGCTTCATGACGATGGCCAGCATCTGGACAGCATCAACGAGGCCGATCTTGTTCTGGTGGGCATCAGCCGAACGTCCAAGACACCCACAAGCATCTACCTGGCACAGCGCGGCTACAAGACGGCCAATATTCCTCTTGTGCCGTCGCTACCGCTGCCGGCGGAGCTGGAATCACCGATTGATGCATTCGTCGTTGGCCTGATCGCAAGTCCTGACCGCATCTCGCAGGTAAGGCGCAACCGCGTGATGGCGCTCGCAGACCGTGATCTGAAGGACTATGTGGACCGGGATCTGATTGAGACGGAAATTGCCCTGACCCGTAAATTGTGCGCCCGCCACCGCTGGCCCGTCATTGACGTGACGCGCCGTTCCATCGAGGAAACCGCGGCTGCCATCCTGCAACTGTATCACGAACGAAACAGCCGGCCCGCGCCACTGCCGGGAGGCGCCTGATGTATCCCGAACTGAAAACCCGCCTGGTTCTAGCCTCGGGAAGCCCGAGCCGGGCGCGGCTCCTCGCGGCTGCCGGTTTCAAGTTCGACGTGCATCCGTCCGATCTCGACGAACGGGCCGCCCGCGACGCCATGCGGCGCGATGGGGCCTTGCAGGCAGACGATGTGGCGGAAGTGCTGGCGCGCGCCAAGGCGGAACAGGTGAGCGCGCTTCATCCCGAGGCGCTGACCATCGGTTCGGACCAGGTGCTTGCTCTTGGTGACAGGCTGTTCGAGAAACCTGCGACCATGGAGGCGGCGCGACAGACGCTTCTCGACCTGTCGGGAAAGACGCACAAACTGCACTGTGCCGTGGCGCTGGCACGCAACGGAGCCACACTGTGGTCAGAAGTTCACCAGGCATCGCTGACCATGCGCCGCCTCAATCTCCAGGAAATCGGCCGGTATCTCGCCGGCGCGGGCGAGGGCGTGCTCACATCGGTCGGCGCCTATCAGCTTGAGGGACTGGGCGCCAATCTTTTTGAGACCGTGGAAGGCGACTATTTCACCATTCTCGGCCTGCCGCTGCTGTCCCTGCTGGGCGCGCTGCACGAACAGGGAGCGCTGGCGTGAGCAGGCACAGCAAGGCCTGCGTCATCGGCTGGCCTATAGCGCACTCGCGTTCGCCGCTGATTCACCGCTACTGGCTCGACCGATATGGCATCGAAGGCGATTACACGAAGGAGGCAGTGAAGCCCGAGGAACTTGAAGCGTTTCTGGGAACCATGGCCAGACGGGGCCTGGCCGGATGCAATGTCACAGTCCCGCACAAGGAAGCCGCGTATCGCGCCGCGGTCCGCAGAGATGCTGCGGCCGATGCCGTGGCCGCGGCCAATACGCTGTGGCTGGAGCGCGACGTCTTGTGCGCATCGAACACCGACACAGCCGGATTCATGGAGCATCTTCGCAGCTCTTCCCCAGATTGGGACAAGCGCCGCCGCCCGGCGACTGTGCTCGGCGCCGGCGGCGCGGCGCGGGCAATTGTCTTTGGGCTAATGGAGGCGGGAGCTGTCGAGATCCGCGTTTGCAACCGGACACGCAAGCGCACCGACGAGCTTGTCCGCCATTTCGGCGGCCAGGTCATGCCAATCGAGTGGAACGAACGTGAGCGCGCGCTGCAGGGCTGCGGGCTGCTGGTGAATGCCACTTCGCTGGGTATGAGCGGCGGCGAGCCGCTGGAGATCGATCTCACTGCCCTGACAGAGGGTGCGACGGTTGCCGACATCGTCTATGCGCCGCTTGAGACGGAATTGCTGCGCCGGGCACGCAGGCGCGGATTGCTCGTGGTGGATGGCCTGGGAATGCTATTGCACCAGGCGGTACCAGGCTTCGAGAAATGGTTTGGGCAACGGCCTGAAGTCACGGCGGAGTTGCGCGCGCTTGTCGCTGCCGACATCGAAGGCCAGCTATGATTGTCATTGGCCTCACCGGCTCCATCGGCATGGGCAAGTCCACCGTGGCGCAGCGGCTGCGTGATCGGGGCTTCCCTGTGTTCGATGCGGATGCCGAGGTGCACAGGCTTTATGCGGGCCCCGCGGTTTCGGCAATAGAGGCGGCTTTTCCAGGCACTACCGGACAGGACGGTGTCGATCGAAGCAAGCTGGCGGCTGTCCTCCAGTCGGACCGGGCCGCGTTCGAGAGGCTTGAAACAATCGTGCATCCGCTGGTGCGACAGGCGGAATGGCGTTTCCTGCAGGACCAGGAGAAAGCGGGAGCGAAGGCGGCGGTACTGGAGATCCCATTGCTGTTCGAGACCGGAGCGGACCGGCTCACCGATGCAGATATCGTGGTCACCGCGCCGGAGGCCGTGCAGCGTGCACGCGTGCTGGAGCGGCCGGGCATGACCGACGCTCGGCTCGATGCGATCCTTGCCAACCAGATGCCGGACAGGGAGAAGCGGGGCAGGGCCGACTACGTTGTGGATAGCGGGCAGCCGCTGGAGGCGATGCTGGCGCAGGTGGACAGAATCGCGCAAGCCTGCCTCGAGCGCCGGCCCCAGGCGATGTTGCTGTGGCGTCGCGGGACGGAAGTACAGACCAGAGGAAGCACATGAGGGAAATCGTTCTCGACACCGAGACCACCGGCTTTGATCCG
>JAYZVT010000351.1:0-6593 GCA_036155355.1 Pseudomonadota bacterium | reverse complement strand
AACACGGGCAGCACCGCCTTCATCGCGCCGGGCCACTGCCACACGACAGGCCGATAGCCGCGGAAAAGGCCTGCGAAGTTCCACCCATCCAGCATACGCCTGTAGAGGCGCTGTTCGAATTTTTGCTCGTAGGGAACGCCGCGCCAGAAATCGACGAAGTCACGGTCCCACAGCGGCAGCGCCCAGTCGAGGCCGAGGAAATCGTAGTTGCGCTGGCCATTGATGATGTGCTTCGCCTGCCTCTCCTGATACTCAAACCGCTCATAGAGAGCACAGGCATTGTCGCGGGTGAAATTCTCCCCGTCGCGCACACCGAGTTCACTCCATACCCTTTCCCGCAGGCGGTCGAGATTCGCCGGCGTCTTCAGAGATCGCCACAGCGAATAGTGCTTGGCGACGATGGCGGCGAACAGGTCGCCCGACGTGCTTTGATCCCTTTCCCGCAGGAGGCGCGGGATGTGCCCGCCGCTGATGAAATCGCCCGTCTGTCCGTTGACTACGACCACGCCCTCCGGGATTTCACCTTCCGTCTTCAACCGGTGCAGCGTAGGAAAATCCTGCAGGTTCGGCAGCGCGCACAGGCCATCGCCGTAGGCCCAGTATCGCTCCCGGTCCGGTTCGTCGAAAAGCTTGCGCATGTGTTGCCGCGAGCTTGGCCAGAACCGCCACGGCACGCCAAGCCTTCCGGCAATTTCCCGAGCCGCCCTGGCCTCATCATTGCCGGAAGGACCATAGGTGAAGGCGAGCAGGTTTGGGCACCCCTGCTCCACAAGCTTGCAGAGGATCAGCCGGGAATCGAGCCCGGCGCTGAGCGCCACCCAGACGGGTCGGCCATTGGCATTGGCGACTACCCGCGAAATGGCCCGGTCTGTCGCCGTCTCAAGCCGGCTCAGCAACGCGGCCTCGTCGCCGGCTTTCAATTCGTCGGGAAGATAGACGTAATACTGCCTGACCGTAGTACCTGCGCGTCTGCGGTCATGCCATAGGACTTCTCCCGCCTGTAGCTGTGAAAGGCCCTGGTAGAGCGTGTAGGGTCCCGTCACGAAACCGGCCATGGCCGCTTCCAGCACGGAAACGTCGTCAACACGCTCGAGCCCGCCGTGCTGTTTCAGCAGATGCGCGTCATTCGACACGCCGTTCGCGGTGAAGAACACCGGAATACTGCGGCAATGATCGACACAGGCCGCGATGAAGCCTGGCGCCTCGACTATGGCGGCGAAGTGCCCCCTTGCCGCGCGGGCTGCCTGTGCGGCCGCGTCAATGCCCGTCACACTCGATCCTGCCAGGACGCCGGCAAGGGCTTCGATGGCGCCCGCATCTCCACGGCCGTGCACCCGCAATCCGCAGAATTCGCGGGTATCCCAGCCGAAATCTCTGTTGAGCAGGACGTCCAAACGTCAGGCTTTCCCGGGCGCCAGAAGTACGGTGCGCGCGCCACCGGTCTTGCAGATGAAGTCGATCGCGTCAGCGTCGGAAATATTTTCGAAGATCACCCGCTGCACGCCATCGGTGGCGATCGGCGCAGAGCCCTTGTAGCCGCGAGCTTCGATAATCTTGGTGCCCCGCTCCCAGGAGGAAGCGAGATAGCGGGTGGTGTAGCCGTTGTCGAATAGCGCCTTCAGTATCGCTGCCATATCGTGCTCGGGTGAGTAACGCGACAGATGCGTCTCGAACAGGATCATCGGCGCCAGCTTTCTCTTGCGGATGTGTTCGAGCATTCCGCCGATCACTTCGACCTCATGTCCCTCCACGTCCATACGTATCAGGTCCGGCGCGCCATGTTGCGCCGCGATTTCGGGCACAGTCATTGTACGCACGGGAATACTCTCGCCTGACAGATGACGCACACCGCTGCCCGTATCGTGAAAGGTACCCAGATTGGACTGACGCGACAGATGGAAAAGCCGTTCACCCGGCTTGTCGGAGATGGCCGTCTCGATCACAGGCACGCTCTTGTGGCCATTCAGCGAAAGGTTGCGCTTGAGCAGAGCCACGTTGGTGGGTGACGGCTCGATGGCCACGAGCTTGCCGGAAGAGCCGATGAGCCCGAGATCCATGAGGGCGTAGTAGCCGAAGTATGCCCCGATAACGAATACGGTCATTCCAGGCTTCAGCACGCGCTCAAGGATGATCTTGTGCTCCACCTCCCGCGTGCCGAACAATAGCAGCGAACGCGAGATGCCCCGGTCGTGCATGTCGAGCAGCATCCGGTAGTCGTGAACCTGCCGTTCGATGAAGCGTTGCCCAAGCAGGCGCCGCAGGTTTCCCCGCGTCAGGTTCCATACCGCGCCCGCAAGGACGCCCGCGCCCCGCTCTCGCAAGATGCTGCCGACATTGGAAAGTGAGGCCATCAGCTGGGGTTCCGCCCCTTGTTCACTGGCGCTAGCACATACTCATCAAGCCGGAAGGACGTGACGGGCGCGCCCCCGATCTCCCGGCATTCATAGCCGAATTCCACGATCAACCGCTTCAGATCCTCCAGCGACCGTCCCATGAGTCCGATCTCGACCGGGTGCACGCTCAGGAAGACCACAGGCCGGTGCCGCGTCAGCACATCTCGCGCCCCTTCCAGCACGCCGATCTCCGCGCCTTCCACGTCGATCTTGATCAGGTCGGGTGCAATGTCCCTTTCCCGGCAGAAGCCGTCCAGCGTCACCTGCCGACGTCGCGTTTCACGATAGGCCTTCGGGTTTTTCTTGATCACCTGCGAATTCTGCCCGGCCGCGCGCGGCTGCTCGTAGAAGGCGACGCCGTCACAGACCTCGCTTCCCACCAGCGCCTCGACGACTTCGACGTTGCCGATGCCGTTGAGCGCGAGGTGCCGCCGCAGATAGCCGAGATTGGCTACGGCCGGCTCGAAGGCAAAGACGCGGCCGCCTTCGGCAAGGGCGCTGCTCATCGGCAGCGTCACCAGGCCTATGTGTGCGCCCACGTCGAACACGCAAGTCTTGCCCCGGCTCGCCTCGACACAGGCATCGAAGCCGCGGTTGTGCCCGCCGCCCCAGTTGGCGAAGTCGCTGAAGGCAAATTCGCCGTCGAGCAGGAACGGTCCGAATTTGCCAATGGACTGCGAAACCGGCTGCGCCAGCCCCAGTGCCCGCGACGACGAGCGCCAGGCATTTCCTGCTAGCGTCCACACGGGCCCTAGCCAGCGGAGCGGGCCGTGGCGAAGGCGACGCAGACTGGAGACGATGGACATCTGTGCTGCCTGGGCGGCTGTGTCGGTGCCTGCGGACCGAGTGCTCGCGGAGAGCGCCTCACGCAAGAGCGGCTTCAACCTTCTCGCAGATGTAGTGATAGAGGCAGATATGCGCCTGCTGGATGATTGGTGTCGTCGAGGATGGCACGTCGAGAATTACATCGGAAAGCGTCACCAGCTTGCCGCCGCCCCGGCCGGTCATTGAAACGACGCCAAGGCCGAGCTTGCGGGCTGCTTCTGCCGCCTTCAGAACGTTTGCCGAATTACCGCTGGTGCTAATCGCCAGCAGCGCACCGCCCTTCTGCCCGTGCGCCTCGACCTGGCGTGCGAAGGCATCGTCGTAGCTGTAGTCGTTCGCCCATGCCGTCAGCACCGAGGTGTTAGCCGACAGGCATATCGCATTCAGGGCGCGCCGCTCTTTAAGGAAGCGTCCCACCAGCTCACCGGTGATGTGCTGGGCATCCGCGGCCGAGCCGCCATTGCCGCAGATCAGCAGCGGGCGATTCTCCCGCAGAGCTGCCACGAAAATGTCGATGGCGCGCTGAACGCGATCATCGTCGAAGGCGCGCGCAGCCTCCTGCAACGCCCGTCCGGACATATCCAGATAGGCGGATATGGAAGTGCTGGCCTTGGCCTGCAGATCGGTCATGTGGCGGCCTCGCCCTCATCCATCATGATTTGGTTTCACCACGGCTACCGCAGACCGGGTGAAAATCACCAGGTCTGCCGGTGCGGTTGTCCAGCATGCTCATCATCCGAACGCGTGAAACTGATCTGCACCATCTGCCGGCGCGATCCACGTTCGAAGATCAGGCTGGAACGACGGTCTCGATCGGCACCCTGACGCGAACGCCCTGCCGCAGCAGGTTCAGCAGCACCAGCAGCCGATCCTTCTCCTCGCAGTTCAATACTGTCGCGATCAGCCCCTCGAAGGGACCCTCGCGGAAACGCAGCTTTTCACCAACCGAATAGCTGTTGCGGTAGCACGGCATTGGCACGGCGCCGTCCTCTTCGCGATGTCGCAAGCCCTCGACGAATCCGGCAGGCATGAAGCCGAGGCGATCGCCGAAACGAACCAGCGCCCTGATACCGATGGTCGACAGGATCGGGCGCCATTGCTCGCGATCCGTGGCGATCCGGATAAAGACATAGCCTGGGAACAGCGGGCGCAGCACTTCCTGCAATTTGCGGGCATGCCGGACTTTGCGCCGCACCATCGGGCAATAGGCGCGCAGTCCCTGCTTCTCGAGATTGGCCACCGCCACCAGTTCCTTGAACTGGTGCGTTGTCGCGGCCACCCAGCGGCCACCGGCAATCATGTCTTGCATGACGTTCATGTCTGCGGCCGGAAATTGAGAAGCGGCGGAATGTGGATATGCGCCAGATCGATCCCTGCCCCGGCCGCTTCCTCCACGGCGCGCGCATAGGTCCGCCGGGGTGCGGCGAGACTGGTCAGCAGGATGTCGCCGGGCGCGCCGCCACCCGACGCCAGCGCGTCTCTCAGAGTCGCAACCACCGGAACGCCCGCGCAGGTCGTACGCTGCGGCGCGAGTTCGGTAATGGCAAGGATCGCAACCCCTGTGTCCAACGCGGCCAGCACCGCGATTTCCGCCAGGTCGCCGTCCCCGGCCAGCACAACCGCATTGCGCCCCTCTGCGGAAATGCTGGTGAGAATATTGGTCACTTCCTTGCGGCCCCGGCGGTAGAGATCGAAGGAGGACTGCAGGAAGGAAGCGGTGAGCCGTGCCTTTTCCTCAAAACCCTTTGGCGTCAGGTAATAGGCATAGCGGCGCATCGGCACCTGCTGCAGCTTCACCAGGCCCTTGCTGACGCAGCGCTTGAGGTACCAGTTCACGGATCCGACGGCGATACCCATGTCGCTCGACAGCTTGCGCTGTGACACGCCGGCGTCGTCGTCTATGGCCGTGAGCAGGTGCCTGACAATTCTTTCTTCGGCTTCGGGCAAGAGACGCGCCCCTCCGGGCATCCGGGACTGGGTGTTCAGTTTCTGAACGTTAGCCCCTGCCTGCTGCACGGTCAACGCGCATGGCCAAATGCGAGGTTGAGCGCTGCAGGTGAAATGTCGCAGCAGCAAGGCCATCCCAAGGCAGTGACTCCACGTGGATTTCGAGTAAAATCAACATATTAACAAACGGGATCGACCACCATGATGGCGGCCGGCCCGTTAACCTCTGCTGCGAATTCCGGGATATTCGTGTATGTCTCGAACCGCTTCCAGCAGGCCGCACCGTTCAGGGGCGTTCAGAATGCAGGATACCGCCACCTCGCGCGACGACGTGCGGTTCGCCTTCGGGCGCAACTGGAGCGCATATGCCGAGAGCCTCACACCGGACCGGATGGAGCAGGCCAAGGCTGGCCTCCGCAGCATGCTTGAACCTGCTGAAATCAAAGGCAGGTCATGGCTCGATATCGGCTGCGGCTCGGGCGTACACGCCCTCGCCGCCCTTCGGCTTGGCGCATCCAGACTGGTTGCAATCGACGCCGACGAGTTTTCCGTCAGCACCACCCGGGCGGTGCTGGACCAGCACGCGCCGGAGAAGAACTGGACCGCCAGTCAACGGGACGTCCTGGATATGTCGGCCGCAAAAGATGGGCTTTTCGATGTCGTCTATTCTTGGGGGGTATTGCATCACACCGGAAATCTCGCGGGAGCGATGGAAAAGACTTGCGAACTCGTCGCGCCGGGCGGCCTTCTGGCCGTAGCGCTCTACCGGCGCACTCGGCTCGATCCCTTCTGGCTACGCGAGAAGCGCTGGTACGCCAGCACCTCGCCCCGTACCCAACGTGTTGTTCAGCGCCTGTATTTGGGCATGCTGGCCACAGCGCTTACTCTCTCAGGCCGCTCCTATCGGCGTTATCGGGATGACTACCACGAGCGTCGTGGCATGAGTCTGGTCCACGACGTTCATGACTGGCTCGGCGGCTATCCTTATGAGTCGATTTCCGCCGATGAAGTCCGCCGCTTCTACGAGCGCCGCGGCTTCACTTTGAAGCGCTCCAACGCGCGCCCCACTGGGCTGGGCATTTTCGGATCTGGATGCGACGAGTTCGTATTCCGGTGCAACACCTGACGCGAACGATTGGCCAATGTGATGAATAACCTTGGCTCAGCCGGTGCATCTGAGGCACCGTCGAAGGAAAGCGGCGGCCTGCTGCCGGAGCGGGCCGGGCCCTTCCTGGTAATCGGCTCTCTCGATGTCGGCGGTGCCGAGTCACACGTCGTTCGCATCGTGCCGCGTCTCAAGTCGCTGGGTTGGAACCCCGTCGTCTATTGTCTCAGCCATCGCGGCAAATTGGCTCCATCTCTGGCAGACGCCGGCATCGAGGTTCTGGGCCCGCAACAATCCGAACACCGCCTCTTCAAGACCGCATC
>JAYZVT010000350.1:0-3339 GCA_036155355.1 Pseudomonadota bacterium | reverse complement strand
AGCCGTCGGCGGGAAACAGGCAACGCCGATGGCGCATGGCCGACCTGAAGGATGGTTTCTCCGCCGCCGTCTCGGACCGGGCGTTGATCAGTGTCGTGAAGGTGTCGGGATCCTTCACCCAGGAGGGAAGAAGCCCCCAACGCACCAGCACCAGCTCCCTGCCAACCGTGGCGGCGTGGCGGACGATGGGAACGGGCTGGGTCGGCGCGATATTGAAGCGCGGTGGAAAATTCGGCCTGGCGACATAGCCGAAATAGCCGCGAACGGCTTCCGGCGGGGATGTCAGGCTATAGCGGGAACACATTGGCGTACTATCCGTCACTCGGCGCCCGGCGTGAAGCGCCGTCGGTCAGGTAAGAAAATGGCAACCAAAACCGCCCAGACTCCGTCCCCGGTATCAGTAGCGGGGCGTAGCCATGCAGAAGTCGAGTGCCGTACTCAAGGTCGTCGCCGGATCGGATGTTTCGGTGAACAGGGCCGAACTGGCCCGCAAATTCCGCGCCTCGATGGCGGATCATCTGCGGGCCCACACCGAGGGAACCAACGTCAATCCCAGAACCCTGCTCGCTACCGATTACCTGAATCATTTCAATGAAATGATCATGTTGCTCGACATGCTGCCTTCGTCGCCCAAAGAGCTTGCGTGCGACCTCGGAAACTGGCGGCACAAGAGTTACGAGCAGCACTTCCATGAAACCGGTTTCCGGGACAAGTCGCTGGCGATCGCGGGCTACCGCAACGCGCCCGAGGAAGTGCGGGACGCTTTCGACGCGGCCATCAGCAAGCTGGAGTACGACATGGTCAGCGTGCTCGACCAGATTGCCGCGCTGATGGCAAGCGGGCAGACCGACGGTCTCCCGACCCTATGCGTGGAAGCGTCGGCGCGGCTTCGCGGCCTTGCCGACAAGGCGGCCGCCATCATCAATGGCGAGACGCCGGATGTGCCCGTGGACGGACATCATACGCAGGAAGCAGTGGACGCGCTTTTCAACTAGACTCCGGCTGGCCTGCAAGGTTACGGGCCAGACATGCCGAAGCCGCCGCCACCACAACTGGTCAAACGCATCGCGGCCAGTATCGCGGTCTTCCGTGATGGGCAGGTGCTGCTTGCTCAGAGGTCCAAGCCGGGCAGCCATGGACTTTGGAGCCTGCCTGGCGGACATATCGAGGATGGCGAAGCTGCAATCGACACGGCGCGGCGAGAACTGGCCGAGGAGACCGGAGTCACCGCACGGGTTCTTGGCATTGTTGACAGGATCGACATCGTTGCCACGACGGCAGCAACTGGCGGCAGCGACGTTACCTACGAACTGACGGTTTTTTACGGACTGTGGGAATCCGGAGAAGGCGAAGCCCGTAGCGATTGCATGGGTGTTCGCTGGGAGCATCCCGGCCGGCTCGGCGGCCTGCAGATGACGCCGGGCACCGCGAAAGTCATTGGCAAGGCCGCGGAAATGGCGGCTGGAGCCACGTCCCAAGAGCCATCTGGAGATTGACGGGATTCTGCGCTACCAAGCGGCCATGCCGTCATACTCCATCCCCGCCAGGCGACTGATCGCGGCGGTCGTTTTTTTCGCCCTGCTCGCTGCCGGGCCGGCCAAGCTCCTCGCACAGTCGGGACAGGATGAACGCCCGTATGACGCCAAGCTGCTGCGGCTGTCGGAAATCCTGGGGGCGATCCACTATTTGCGCGAGTTGTGCGGCGCCGATGAAGGCCAGCTCTGGCGCGACCAGATGCGGGACCTGCTGCGCAGCGAAGGCACCTCGGCCATCCGGCGGGCCAGACTGGTCCAGGAGTTCAACAAGGGCTATCGAGGATACCGCCGGACCTACCGGACATGCACGGAATCGGCGCAACTCGCGGTGGACCGCTTCATGGAAGAAGGCGCGAAGCTTTCCAATGTGATGATCCGCGAAGGCAGCTGACAGATCCGCACCCGCAGCGAGTTAACCGTCCCATTTAACTCTGGCATCATCTTGTGGCCGCGCTCCGCAGCGGCCCCATGTTAGAAACTCAGAGGAGCGGTGCCGGGCAATCCATCCGGGCCGAATAACGGGGCAGGCAGAATGCCGGGAACGGAAAGCTACGATCAGGCAGGCAAGAGAGCGGCGCTCCGCTACATCCTCGACGCGTGGGAGGAAGCTCTCCACGACGGCGTCGAACCGGAAATGCTGGCCAACGCCGCATTGTTCGCCGCGCTCAGCGATCTCATCACCGCCTATGGCGAAGACGCCGTTGCCAAGATGACAGACCGGCTGTCGCGCCGCATCCACCACGGCGAATTCACCCTCAACCAGACCCGCCAGTAAGTCGAGCTAGCCAAATATTCCGTGGCCAAGAAAAAATCGGCCGAGGAGACCGGCGCCAAAACCGGCGAGAACGACGCCGGCGACGCGATTGATGAGCAGCAGCGAAGCCTGATCAAGGCGGTGGTGAATGACCGAGATGAACTTCGACAGGGCCATCCACCAGCACAGGCTGCCCGTCATGACACCCACTACAATCATTGTTGCATCCAGGTAGTTCTCCAAGCCGCCGACCAGCGAACCGAACCCGCCGAAGATCGCGGCGGTGCCCAGAACCGCGCCGGGATTCGATATCGTCAACAGGAACGTCTGAGGCACCACGGCGGCGTGACGGCGAAGGCTTGTCTTGCCCCGGGAATTCGTTCGCGGCACGGTCATGAACAGCTTGATGCCGAAAGCGATCAGGATGATGCCACCGACAAGCTGTATCATGGGCTTGTTGGACTTTATTAGCGATGAGACGGCGGTCATGCCGAAGGCGGCAAAAGCGGCTATCAGCCCGTCGCCGGCGACCGCGCCAAGACCGGCGGACACTCCGCCCCAGAACCCTCTTTCCAGCGCGCGCTGAATGCACATGATATTGACCGGGCCGATGGGAGCGGCAATCACCACGCCAATGAGCATGCCAGTCAGGAAGAAATGCGCACCATTGAGTACGAGTTCGGCGCCGGCGATCACTTGGTTGCCCCGGTGAGAATTGAAGGGGGAGGTTCGAATCGAATGATTTGTCGCAAGCGTATCAGCACGACAGTGCGATTGTCTGTCATCTTGCGCCTGGCAACAACGGTGGTGGCCAGCCTGTTATGGGCATTGCCCGCCGCGGCGGCCCCGAAGAAATCCAACCCGCCTCGCCCGGCACAGATTGTCGCCAACGGGCCAAAGTTGCCCGCTCCAGTTGCGCGCATGCGCGCTGCGATCATGGAAGCGGCGCGCACCGGTGACGTTGAGGCCATGCGGCCAGTTCTTGAATCCAATGAGTTGAAGCCGCTCGTCTCCCATGACGGTCCACAGGACGCCATCGCCTTCTGGAAG
>JAYZVT010000349.1:0-3635 GCA_036155355.1 Pseudomonadota bacterium | reverse complement strand
GGTCCGCTTGACACATTCCTTGCGCGTGCAGCTCCAGATCTTTCCCGCGTCGCAGGTCTGGATGCAGTCATTGCAGCGCTTGGAATAGTAGGAGCCGCTCGGACAGTTGGAAGTCGGCTTGGGGTCGGGGACGCTGGAGCCGATGGCGTGCGCGGTCGAAGGCGCCAGCACGGCCAGAGCGAGCAACAGGACAACGTAGATCAGCGATCGTTGGTTCTGGAGCATGGGACTTGCAAAGCCTCCCTTCCGCAAGGTACCGAAGCGAATATATAGCATCGCCGCGCTTCGCCGGCAGGGCGATTCAGTGATCGCCGCGCGGCAATCAGGCGGAGTTCACCCTCTTTTGAACGGCAAGTCCAAAGGCAACGGCTGGTACAGCAGGGAAGCACCCTCGCTGGCCGAATTCGAGGCCATGGTGGACGGCGCCTTCGCGCGGCTACCGCGGCGCTTCCGCGACCTGTGCAAGGGAGTGGCACTGCAGGTGCTGGACTTTCCCGAGGACGACGTGCTGCAGGAGATGGGGATTGAATCACCCTTCGACCTGCTTGGCCTCTATCAGGGCGTCAGCCTCGACCAGAAGAGCACGTCCGACCTGCCGCACGGTCCCGACATGGTGTTTCTCTACCGGCGTCCGATCCTCGACCACTGGGCGGAGGGCGGAGAAACACTCGGAAAAATCATCACCCATGTGCTGATCCACGAATTTGGCCATCATTTCGGCCTATCCGACGACGACATGGAGCGAATCGAATCGGAAGCGGGCGACTAGGATGCGGACTTTCCAGCCCGGCAGGCCCAGCGTAATCTGGGCCAATCAGGCCGCGCGAGCGGCGGGAACGAAAGGCAGCCGAGGCCAATGAAACGGTGGCGTCAGACATGTGCAGCGGCCGCAGCGCTGCTCGCGTTTGGCGCGGGCGCACAGGCGGCCTCCGACCTCGAGCTGCCGCTGGAGGACTACATGAAATCCGCCGGCCCCGAGGTGAAACTGATCGAGCCGGGCGAACTCAAGATCGACGGCCAGAGCATGACTTGCGGGCGGCGGCCTACGGTCATGGATCCCAAATTCGACAGCTGGGGTGGCGCCTATGAGGGCTACCTGATCCTCAATCCGGCGAAGCTCCAGGGGCTTACCACGACCATCAAGCTGTTCGTGTTCTCGCACGAATGCGGACACCAGTTCATCGGTCGGGACGAGGAAGCGGCGGACTGCTTCGCGATCAAGCGCGGGCGCCGCTACGGTTGGCTCGATGATGGCGGCTTGCTCGAAGTTTGCGAATTCATCTCGAAGCTCAAGGGCGACTGGGATCACCCGGCTGGACCGAAGCGCTGCGAACACATGCGCGCCTGCTACGATGCGGCGGCGCCCAGCGCCACGCGCTGACGCATTCGTTAAGGTGATGTGACTTGACGGCGCATGCCCCGATCGGAGATCGCTCGCGCGTGAGAATGGCGTCTTCCAGGACAAAGTCATGGCGGTTCGCGCCGCTGCTTTTGGCCATGAGCCTGCACGCAGCGGGCCTTCCGCCGCTTTCCGGTGCGCGGGCGCAAGGCGACGCCTATCCCAAGGACAAGCTGCTTACCGCGGGACAGTTGCGGCTGGCGGGGCGGCCGATGCGCTGCGGCGCGACACCCACGCTCATTTCGTACAGCTTCTGGGACTATGGCGGCGCGACCAAGGACCGGATCATCCTCAATCCTTCCAAGCTCGATCCGCTCCCCGTCCCGGTGCAGTTGTTCGTTTATGCGCATGAGTGCGGCCACCAGATTTACGGACCGAAGGAAATCGGCGCCGACTGCTACGCGATCAAACGCGGACGGCGGGAAGGCTGGCTCAACAGGGATGGCCTCACGGAAATCTGTACCTTCTTTCAGGATCATCCCGGCGACTACGCCCATCCGCCAGGTCCGCAGCGCTGCGAGATCATGACACAGTGCTTCGACGGCGGCGGCCCGCAGCGCGCGGGCGGGTAAGGCAGGCCTACCCCCTCCAACTAACGTCTTGCGAGGGCCGCTGGCCTCGGACAGACTGCGCGCTCCTCGCGGCCCCAACGCGGACCGCCGCAAGAGGTCGCGCGCATGCCCTCCCTCAGCTTTGCTTTCCATGTCGCGGGCATTCTTGTCGCCGGCCTGGGTATGCTGATGATGGTGCCGGCGATCATCGATCTGGCACTCGGCAACGTGGACTGGCAGGTATTCGCGGACTGCGCGCTGGTGACATGGTTCATTGGTCTGCTGTTGGCGCAGGCGACACGCAGACCGGCCACGGAACTCCTGAGCATCCGCGACGGCTTCATCATGACCACCCTGGTATGGGTCATTCTCGCGGGATTTTCGGCACTGCCGTTCCTGGGACTTGGCCTCGATTACAGCGACGCCTATTTCGAGGCGATCTCGGGTCTCACCACGACCGGTGCGACGGTGCTGACGGGGCTGGACCACCTGCCGCCCGGCATACTGTTCTGGCGCGCCCTGCTGCAGTGGGTTGGAGGCGTCGGCATCGTCGTCATGGCGATCCTGATCCTGCCCTTCCTGCGTGTGGGCGGCATGCAGCTGGTCCATATCGAAAGCTCGGAGCGCTCCGGCAAGGTGGTGCCGCGCGCGTTCCAGCTCATCAGCTATATCGTCGGCATCTATTCGGGACTGACCTTTGCCTGCGCCGTCGCCTACGGGCTGGCGGGCATGACGCCTTTCGACGCCGTCAGCCACGCCATGACCACGCTCTCCACGGGAGGCTATGCCAATTACGACGCGTCATTCGCCTATTACAAGCAGGCGTCGGTGCACTGGCTCGGCATCTTCTTCATGATCGCGGGCTGCCTGCCCTTCATTGCCTATATCCGGGCCGTGCAGGGAGACCCAGGCAACATCTGGCGCAATCCGCAGGTGAAGGCGCTGATCCTTCTGCTTGCCATTGCGGGCGTGGGCCTCGCGCTCTGGCTTAGTTTCGCACAGGGTATCGCCTTCGCCGACGCGCTCCGGCTGTCGCTGTTCAATGTCACTTCCGTCGTCACCACGACGGGGTTTGCCAGCGACGACTTCGGCTCGTGGGGACCGCTGGCCGCCGTGGTGTTCTTCGTGTTGATGTTCGCGGGCGGCTGCACCGGCTCCACGTCGGGATCGGTCAAGCTCTACCGGCACCTGGTTCTCGCCGTGGTCGTCCGGGCGCATCTGCAGCGGCTGGCGCATCCGCGCCGCGTCGTTCCTTTGACCTATGCCGGGCGGCGGCTTCCGGCAGACATCGCGCCCTCGGTGCTGGCATTCCTGGCCGTCTATCTGGGCACCATTGTCGTGTTCGCCACCGCACTCGCCGCCATGGGGCTCGACTTCACCACCTCGATCTCGGCGGCGACGACGGCCATCGGCAACGTTGGTCCGGGTCTTGGCACGGTCATAGGCCCTGCCGGAAACTTCGCCAGCGTTCCCGACCCGGCAAAATGGATCCTGTCGGTCGCCATGCTGATGGGACGGCTTGAACTATTCGCGGTGCTGGTGCTGCTTGATCCCGATTTCTGGAGGAGCTGACCGGAGCTGCCCCGGGGGCGCTTGACCGCGGGCGGCAAACACCCCATGAAAAGGGCCGCGACGGGAGGGTCCCGCGCTAACTGACGAGGAATGCCATGGACAAGTTCAATACG
>JAYZVT010000348.1:0-2871 GCA_036155355.1 Pseudomonadota bacterium | reverse complement strand
CGCTCGGCTGACCGGCCTCAGCGCTCAGCGTGCAGATTCCTTGCTACGTTCCTGACAAAAACGCTATGAGAAGGACCGCGACGGGTTACCCGGTCGGATGAGGCGTTCGCCCAAAGGATTAGGTCTTGCTCCAGTCTGACAAAAAAAGTTCCGAGTGGCCTATCCGGGACGATTTCCAGTGGGCGGTGGCGCGCCTGATCCAACTCTCGATCGAGTTCTGGTGGATGATCGCCCTCGCCGTCGGCATCGGCTTCTTTATCGGTCTTATCGTCACACGGCTCACGCCTCCCTATTACAATGCCACCGCGGAAATCGCGCCGGCGACCTACTCGACGTCCTCCAATCCGACGAGTTCGGCGCTGTCGGGGCTGGCGGCCATCACCGGCATATCGATCGGCGGCTCGGACCAACCGGTGCCGAAATTCGTCCGCCTTCAGGAGCTAATCAAGTCGGTCGGGTTCGCCGACCGAATGCAACACGAGACCCACATGATGGAGGCTCTGTTCGGACCCTTGTGGGACGAAGAGAAGGGCCAATGGGAACCGGGCGTCTCGCGCGCGAGCCTTGCGGGGGGTATCAAATCGATCTTCACAGGGCGCGCGAGCAACAATCTGCCCGGGCCCGTCGAGATCGCCGGGACGATCGAGAAGCGGGTGAAACTGTCCCAAGGGCGCGAGAAGATCGTGACCGTTTCATTCCGCCACGAAGACCCCGTCGTGGGCGCGCAATTCGTGGGCGATCTCATCGTCCTCGCCGATCAGATGCTGAAGGAGGAGGTGCGCACCCAGGCCAATCTCTATATCAGCTTCATCAATGAGCGGCTGAAGAGCGTGATGACCACGGAACATCGCCGCGTGCTCGCCGATCTGCTGTCCGAATTCGAGCGCCAGGCCATGCTCGCCGGCGCTAAGGATGTCCCTTACGCGGCGATCATCATCGATCCGCCCTTCCCTCCGGTCGAGCCGGCGGGGCCGCGTCCGGTGCTCCTTGTCGGCATCTCGGTTCTCATTTGTCTCGCGCTCGCAATCGCTTCGGCGGTGGTCTATGCATGGTGGCAGCGGGTCTTCGAAAAAGTCCGCCGTGTGCGACGCGTCGGTGCCACGCAGGTGGGCAACTGGTGACGCGGGCCGGCAGCCGATGACCAGGCGCCTCGTCATTTTGAGCTGCATCCTGGGACTGTTCGCGACGTTCACGAACTTTGTTCCACTGAGCGTACTGCCGTTTGCGGTGTGCAGCCTGTTCGTGGTTCTCGTGCCCTTCAGTCCCGGACGCTGGCCGGACATCACCATTTGGGCCGGCGCCTATCTCGCTGTTTCGGCGGTCTCTGCAGCGCTCTACGATCCCGGCGCCCTCACCAATTACGAGTTCTATCGGCGTGACGGGAACTTCTTCGTCACCTATGCGCCCTTGCTGCTGCTGCCGCTGCTGACGGCGCAGCTCGATCTCAATCGTCTGTTGCTGATCTTTCTGCTGTTCGTAACCGTGGTCAATCTGCCGCTGTTCCTGGTGCAGGCCCCAGCGGGTATCGGCAGTTTCGGTAGCTATTTCGAAGCGTTCAACGCGGCCGGCGGGTTCTTGATGTTCGCCTGCGCGATCGCTGCGGCCTACTTCTTCCAACGCCGCACGACCCTCGCGCTCTGCCTGTTGCTGGTGAACCTGACATTTCTTCTGTTCACGTACAGTCGCGGGTCGTTCTTCGGGCTCGCTGGCGGATTCTTCGCCTGGTACGCCATCGCGCACGGCCGCGCCTGGATGATCGCCGCTGCGCTCGGCCTTGTCTGCATCGCGCAAGCGGTCGTGCTCAGCTTCACCTATCCCACCTATGTCGAACAGCGCGACATACTCAGCTTCGTCAACGACGTGGCCGACTCGGTGAAGGAAGGCAACATCCTTCTGCGCATCTTCGAGAACTGGCCCAGAGCGCTCTATGCCTTCTTTCATTCGCCCATCTTCGGCACCGGCGTCGGCTCGCTCAACGACATGCCCCACGTCTACGCCTCCGAAACAGCCTGGTTCCAATGGAATCTGCAACCGGTGAAGACCTTCAACTCCGCCCACGCCCATCACACCTTCCTGCACATATTGGGTGAGCAAGGCGTGGTCGGGCTCGCGGTGTTTCTGCGCTTTCTCTACGCGATCTATCGCTGGATCGTCGATCAGACGGAGCTGCCCTTCGTGCGCAACGTGATGATCGTCAGCTTCTTCGCCTTGGTCTTTTCGAGCTTCACGGAGCACCGCCTGCCCTCGCCGTCCAACGCGTTCCCGGTCTTCCTCACGCTGCTGCTGTACGTGGCCGTGCTGCGCGGCCGCCAGCGGCTGCCGGGCGATGCGCAGGCGCTGCCGGCACCCGCTGTCTGACGCGGCGGACTGGGTTGGCAGGCCGCCCGGCCGTCCTGTACAAAGTGTGCGGAGGATCGACGATGCGCCTGCTGCAACGAATTGGAAGGCCTCTGTTGGCCGGTCTCGCCGGCGCACTCGTATGCGCCGCTCCGGCACAGGCCTATATCGACCCCAATGCGGGCGGTTTCCTCTTCCAGATGCTCTCGCCGCTGCTGGCCATCGGCGCCGGTGCCCTGCTCTTCCTGCGCGACCGGATTCTTCTCCTTGGACGGAAGCTCAATCCGTTTGCCAAGCGCAAAGCCGCCGGCGTCAAGTCCGGTTCGCATCCGCCGCCGCACGCGGACGATCCAGAGGACCGGCGTGCAGATGAGCCGCATTGAGGTTTTCCACAGCGTATTCGGCGCCTGGCTGGCCGTGCTCGCTTTCGCTGTGCTGGCCCATGCGGCCCACAGCGTAGCTGGAGAACTCTACTATCTCACGGCGTGGCGCGTTCTCGTCAATTACGCTGCCGAGCTTCTGCTTGCCGGACTC
>JAYZVT010000347.1:0-10432 GCA_036155355.1 Pseudomonadota bacterium | reverse complement strand
GGAAATCAGCACGCCAATCGTTGTCAGCGTCGCCAGGAACATCAGGAACGACCCAGCCAGATACATGTCCTGACTTTGCAGCGCCCGGATGAGAATGGGCCCGGTCGTGGGCAGCGACAGCACAATTGCCGTCAGTTCCGCGCCTGAGATGATGTTGGGCAACAGGTGGCCGATATCGGAAACGAAGAAATTCATGGCCGCGCGCAGGGGATATTTGACCAGCGCACGTCCCGGGGGCAGTCCCTTTGCCCGCGCGGTGACGACATATTGCTTCTGCAACTCGTCGAGCAGGTTGGCACGCAGCCGCCGCGCCAGCCCGGCGGTGCCGGATGTGCCGACGACGACCACGGGAATCCACAGATGCTCCAGCACCGAGACGACCTTGCCCCAGCTCCAGGGCTGGCCGATATATTCCGGGTCCATCAGTCCGCCGATGGAAGTACCGAACCACACATTGGCGAGATAGAGCAGCACCAGCGCCAGCAGGAAATTCGGCGTCGCCAGCCCAAGCAGGCCGAGAAAGGTCAGGCTGTAGTCGCCCCAGTTATACTGATGGGTGGCGGAGTAGATGCCGATGGGAAACGCCACCAGCCAGGTGAACAGCACCGTCGCAAGAGAGACAACCACCGTCAGCAGCAGGCTGTCGCCGAGCACCTTGGACACGGGCAGCCGGTACTCGAAGGAATAGCCGAAGTCGCCGTGCAGCATGCCCCAGACCCAGCTGAAATAGCGTTCCACCACCGGCTCGCCGAAGCCATACTGCTTGCGCAGGAATTCGACCTCCTCCTCGTTCACCTTCTCGCCGCGCGCTTCCAGCTCCGCCACGTAACTTTCCAGATAGTCGCCGGGTGGCAGCTCGATGATCGTGAAAACGATCATCGAGATCACCGCCAGCGTGGGGATCATCAGCAGCAGACGGCGGACGACGTAACCGATCATTGAATGGCGCCCTGCACCGAAGCGCTCTGCGGCGCATTGCGGAACCAGAAGGTGTCGGGCTTGTAGATGCCGAAATAGGCGCCGGGATCCCAGTTATAGACGCCCTTCTCGGGCACGTTCTGCAGGTCGTTGGACGCGGTGACCGGCTGCAGCGTCGCGTTCACCGTGCCGATCGTGTAGACCTGCTCGGCGTTGATCTTCAGAATCTTGTGCCAGATCTTGGTGCGCGTCTCGTCGTCGGTAGCCTTCTCCCAGGCCTTGTAGAGCTTGATCAGTTCCTTTGCCTCCGGCTGGTCCGGCTCCTCGCCCTTCTTGCCGTTGGTCTGGACCCAGGTGCCCCACTGCGGCCACTGATATTGCAGCTTCTGGTATGGCACGAAGCTGTCCGGGCTCATGCCGGCCGTGGACATACCGTTTCCAAGGCCTGCCCAGATGGTCATGATCGCCTGACCGGAGGCGACGCGGTTACGGAACACTTCGCGTTGCGAGGGGCGGGGGAACATCTTGATCCCCAGTTCCGCCCAGCTGTCGCGAACCAGCTCGAGAATGTCGCTCTCCTCGCTGCTCTCGCCCGCCAGATCGACGATGATGTGCATGGGGCGGCCGTCCGGCAGCAGGCGGATGCCGTCGTCGTCCCGCTTGGACAGACCGATCTCGTCCAGCAGGTTGTTGGCCTGGACAAGGTCATATTGCGCCCACAGGTCCCGATACTCCGGCTTGAACAGCTCGCTGTCAGGAAACACCGTGTCGTTGCCCTCGTTCGCCAGCCCGTAATAGATCACCATGTTGATCTCATGCCGGTTGATGCCGAGCGACAGCGCCCGGCGGAAGCGCACGTCGCGCATCAGCATGCGCCACGCCGGATCGGCGGCATTCATGTTCGGATAAAGCGCCTTGTGCGACGTCTTCAGGGTCCGCCACAGATAGACGGAAGTGTTGGTGCGCTTCTCCGCCTTCTTCAGGAAGGTGTAGTGCTCGAAGCGCAGGTAGCGCGCCTGCAGGTCCGCCTCGCCCGAGCCGGTGCGCGCCGGCACCATGTCCTCCGAACCGAGCGTCACCACCACCTCGTCGATATATGGAAGCTGCCGGCCTTCGGGATCGACCCGGTAGTAAAAGGGATTGCGCTGATAGACGTAGCGTTGCGCAGGAGGTTGCGTCACCGTGATCCACGGCTCCAGTGTCGGATATTCCGGATTGTCGGCGCGGAACGGACGGTCGCGGCTGAAATGAAGTTCCGCCCAGTTGCGCCGGCCCTCCGCCTTCACCAGCTCCTCGATCTCGGCCTTGTCGCCGTAATTGGCGTGATACTGCTTCATGTAGTGGGCCGGCCGGAATATGGCGGCGGGCAGCGCACCGGCCAGCCAGTGCGGAAACTGCGGGTTGGGCTTCGACCAGCTGTAACGGATGGTGTGCTCGTCGATCACCTCGAATTTCGCCAGTTCCTTGCCGACGCGCATCTCTTTCGGCGGGCCGCCGGGCGACAGCTCCTTGTTTTGGGCCACATCATCCCAGTAGTAGCGGAAGTCTTCCGCGGTGAATGGCTTGCCGTCCGACCACTTGTGGCCCTTGCGCAGATATAGAGTGAAGATGCGGCCCTCTTCGACGTCCAGCTTCTTCAGGATGTCCGGCTCGAGCTTGAAGGTCGGCGTGTACCGCATCAGCCGCGCATAGCCGTACACCGTTATCATGCGCGTATCCTTCTGGTTGCCCAGAAGCAACCGCAGCGTCCCGCCGTAGCGTCCGACGCTCTTTCCCTCCGCGGCGAAATCGGCAACCGCGGGCTCGGTCGGCACGCGCTCAGCGACAGGCGGCAGCTCGCCATTGGATATCTGGGGCTGGAAGTAGGGCGGCTCGATCGGCGTGGGTGGCTCGGCGCGCGCTGGCAGCGATGCCATGACCGGCAGCAGCAGGAGAGCCAGCGCCTTCAATATGGTGAGCCTCATGTCGCGAGATCCTTCTTGCGTGTGCCCGCGGCGACGAGAACCCTGTGTTCGCCGCCCAGATCGAGAAATTCCATGTCGCCGCCGGAAAGGGTGAACGGTGCGGGCCAGTTGGCCGGGCTCATGCCGTCGCCGGCGAATTTCGGCCTCAGGTCCAGCTTCCGGTCAAGGTCCGGATAGGGCACGGCCTGCATCAGCGAGCGCGTGTAGCAGTGTACCGGATTTCGGAACAGCACCTCGCGCGGCGCCGACTCGACGATGCGGCCTCGGCACATGACCACGATGCGGTCGGCCACGTAGTCCACCACCGCCAGGTTATGCGAGATGAACAGATAGGTCAGCCCCAGGTCGTTTTGCATATCCTTGAGCAGATTGAGGATCTGCGCCTGGATCGACACGTCCAGCGCCGACACCGGCTCGTCAAGGATCAGCAGGTCCGGGTCCAGCGCCAGCGCGCGCGCCAGACCTATGCGCTGGCGCTGACCGCCCGAGAAGCTGTGCGGGTAGCGGTTGAGGAAGCGCGGATCGAGCCGAACCATCCTCATCAGCTCCTGCACCCGCTCCGCGTGGAAGGCGCGGTCGCCAATGCCGTGGATCACCAGTGGCTCGCGGATGATGTCGAACACGGTCATGCGCGGATTGAGCGAGCCAAACGGATCCTGGAACACCATCTGCACGGCCCGGTACAGTTCCGGGCCGCCGTCGGTTGCGGTAGCCAGGTCCACCGTCCCGGACTTGCCGTGATAGGTGATCTCGCCGGATGTGGGCGACAGCGCCCGCATGATCATTTTCGACAGGGTGGTCTTGCCGCAGCCCGATTCGCCGACCAGCCCGAGGCATTCCTGCCTGCGGATGTCGAAGCTGACATTGTCCACCGCGATGACGCGGCTTTCCAGGGTAGGGCGAAGGAAGCCACCCTTGCGCGCGATGAAATGCTTGGATAGTCCCTTGACTTCGAGCAGCGGTTCGTTCTGCGGCGCGCGCTTGCCGGGCTTGCCCGAAGCAGCAGACTTCTGCGCGTCGTCCGACAGGTCAGCGGGAGAGATCAGTCTTTCGCCCGGCTTCATGTCGAAATGCGGCACGGCGCCGAACAGGCCCTTGAGATAGGGGTGACGCGGCTTGCGGTAGATGTCTCCCACCGTGCCGCTCTCCATCACCTTGCCGTGGAACAGCACCACCACCTCGTCGGCCATGTTGGCCACGACGCCGAGATCGTGGGTGATGATCAGCACGGCCATGCCGAGCTTCTTCTGCAGGTCCGAAATCAGGCCAAGGATTTGCGCCTGCACCGACACGTCGAGGGCGGTGGTCGGCTCGTCGGCGATGAGCAGGGCCGGGCGGCAGACCAGAGCCATGGCGATCATGGCGCGCTGCCGCAGGCCGCCCGACAGCTCGAAGGGATAGCGGTTCACAGCTTCCGCGGGCTTGGGGAACCCGCACAGGTCGAGCATCTCGACCACCTGCGCCATGCCTTCGTCCCGCGACACTTTGTGGTGCAGGAACAGGGCCTCGGAAATCTGGTCGCCCACAGTGTGAAACGGCGACAGCGAGGTCATCGGTTCCTGGAAGATCATTGAAATCCGCCCGCCGCGGATCGAGCGGTAAGTACTCCCATGCGGGTCGAGGGCGGCAAGCTCAGTCGTCTCGCCCGAGCGCGGATCGGTAAAGGTGATGCCGCCGCCGCTGATGCGGGCGCTGTTGGGAAGGATACCGAGAATGGCTTGGCCGATCACCGACTTGCCCGCGCCCGACTCGCCCACGAGCGCCAGCGTGGTGCCCGGCCGGATGCGAAACGACACGCCCTTGACGACCTCGTTCTCGATGCCGTGCTGATCGAAAGCGATGCGCAGGTCGTCGACCGCGATCAGATTCGCGCCCTCCGTGCGGCGCACGGGCGGTTCGTTGGTCGCGACAATGTCCGCGCTTGTAGTCATGCCGATCCCCTGACGCTCCCCCCGGTCAATTCAAGATCATTATGTTCAAGCGGCGGCTCCGGAACCCAGGCCCCCGAACCCGCCGACATTCGCCGCGTCCAGGGCGTCGGATTTATCGGCATTGCATATGTCAACATGAATACGTGGCTGACCGCCGCTGTTCGCCGCGGTGACGACCGCAAGGTGAAATCGCCTAGTGGCGTCCGCATGGATCGACAGGCAGGTCTTGCGTGCGCCCTTCCGCGAGGCGGTGGACGGTTGCCCCCGGGCGTCGAGGAGCGGCCGGACGCGCCAGACGGCTTCGCGGACAGCGGCCACATCATGGCACAACGCCGTCGCCCGTATCATCGACGGTTCCTCCCTGCCTTCATTTCTGGTCCCCGGACACAGGCCCTGCAAGGGCGCAGCGACTCAACCGGCGGGCCGTTGATCTGTCAATATGAATTCCCTCGCCCGGTTGCACCTGCGAAAACGCTTGCATTTTGGCCCTGCAAATGCGTCCCGCCCGCGTTAATGTCGCGCCGCGGCCGGAACGGTACAGGGTCATGGGCAAGCGCTTCTTCACGTCCATCACGCGCATAAGCGATCTGGAAAGGGTGCCTTTCGAGGTGGCGCCGCTGCCGCGTGCCCAATGGGCCTCGGGCGACTATGTGCAATGCGAGGTAGTGGGCAAGCCGGGAGCGCTCTACCGGATTGAGCTGGCCGCCGGACGGCGTCTGCCGGTGCAGCCCGGGGACATTCTCGTCGGCGCGTTCGGCCGGCGGGCGGCGACGCTGGAATGCGTGGGCAGCTGGGAAGACATCGGCGAGGACGGGCGTCTGCACCAGCTCACCGGCGCGGGCCTGTTCGGCAAGGTGACGTCCAACTCGTCCTGGGTGCATAGCCCCATGCAACTTAAGTATATGGGTCACGCCCGGCGCGGCAGCGGCAAGCTCTGTCTGCGGGATTTTGTGCCTCCTGCGCCCGCGGTGGCGTTCGGCCTGCCGACCGTCATTGTCGCCGGCACCTCCATGTCTGCGGGCAAGACCCTCACCATGCGCAGTGTTGTGTCGTTGCTGAAGGCGGCGGGGTCCCGTGTCGCGGCGGCCAAACTGACCGGTGCCGCCGGATACAAGGATGCGTTGAGCTATGCCGATGCCGGCGCCGACCACGTATTCGACTATGTCGATGCGGGTCTCACCTCGACGGTTTGTCCGCGCGAGGAATATGCGGCGGCGCTAGATGTGCTGCTCTCGCGCATTGCCGGGACCGGGGCGGAGGTGCTTGTCGGCGAGATCGGCGCGTCGCCGCTCGAGCCATACAACGGCGCCGCCGCCATGGAGAGGCTCGCCCCGCATATGCGGCTGCTGGCGCTCTGCGCGGGTGATCCCTATGCCGTCCTCGGCTTTTGCAACGCCACCGGATACCGTCCCGATTTCATCACCGGCCCGGCGGCCAACACCACGGCGTCCGCGGCGCTGGTGCAGCAGATAATAGGCTTGCCTGCGCTCGATCTCACCTCGACATCCGGGCTCGATACTCTGCGCGGTCTGCTGCAAGCGGCCATTGCACAAGCGCCGGCTGTCCGCGCGGGAAGTGGATCAGCGTGACGAGTCCTGCGCTGGAATTTCGAGAACGGTCGGGCACGGCCGGCCGCTGGCGAAGCAGCGGTACATTTCCGAGTGCTTCATCTTCTCGCACCTGATGGAGGCATTGTGGGCGTTGTGCCACATGGCCATGTTGTCGCCCTGGGCCTTGGCCTGTTCGATCCACAACTCCACTGCTTGCAGGCTGGCGATCGACTCGATGTGCTGCGGATTGCCGAGCGCGGAGACCTTCTTCCCGCAGAGGTCTTGTACGGGGTCTTGCTCCGCGAATGCGCCGGTAGAACAGAAGACGACGGAAATTACGAGTGCAAGTCGGCGCATCGGCTTTGGGGGGAGTAGTTGCGACTGTCCCCAAGGCTAGCAGTGGCGCGTTTCTGCAACCTTAACGCGAATGTTCGAAATCGTCAGCAATTCGGAAACTTCCGGCTGTCAGTGCCGCAGCAGACCGGCTCCGGTATCCTTCTCGAGGAAGGAGAAGGCCGCGAGACGGCTGCCGTCCACGTCACCATAGGCGCCGCAGGGCTTGTTGCGTCTGTCCGCCTTCAGCCGGCTGGGCGAAACGCGCTCTGAAATGTCCCAGATGGCCACGAAGGCCATGGTTCCCAGCCGGACGGTCGCGGGCGCGGTCTGCTCGAACAGGTTGAGCCCGTCGCGGACGTCGGCGCGGCGGCGGATGGCGTCGCCCGACCAGCACATGCGGGTGCCGAGCGTGACCTGCTCATGAGCGTCGGCGAGGCTGTCGCGATGCGCCCAGCGCACCAGGGAGGACGGGTCGGCGCCTCCAGCGAGCCTTGAGGCGGCGGCGCAGAAGTCGAGCAGCTCGTTGGACATCTCTATATCCGCGAAAATGGCGCGGATGCTGACGCCGGCGGCGGCGAGTTCCTCCGCCTTGCCCAGCAGAGCCCTGACCGGGACCGACTCCGCGGAGCGGGCGATCACTGTCACGAGCAGGTCGTCGATCTGCGCGGGCGCAGTTTCCAGACTGGAAACATAGGAGGATATGAAGCCCTCATGGCGGCCAAGCGTTGTCGCGGGCTTGTCGGCCGTCTTGCGGCGGAGATGGGTCATCAGGCTCATCGGATAAGCGGTTCCTGTTCTTGTGTCCCTCGAACGCGAGCCCCGGCCCCCCGGCCAGTCCCGTCAGCAGGCCATCTATAACCCGCAGGGGGTTAAGGAAGCCTTGACCGTCGTCCCGAATTGAATGGGTGCTTTGTGGCCTAGTCGCGGCGGATGCCAAATTCGCTGAAAGGAATGAAGCTGACGGGCTGGCCCTTGGCTATGGCCCCCACATCTTCCCCGGCCTCTATGAGGCCGTCCGCCTCGCGCAGGGACGTAATAAGCCCTGAGCCGTCCCGCTCGAATTTCTGCGCCGCCAGCCCGCCCTGAGCGGTTCTGGTGAGCAGCCCGCGCCAGTATTCCCGGCGTCCCGTCTTCTTGCCGGGGACCGAAAACGCGGCGGGCAGGGGATACCGCACCGGCTCGCGCCATTGCGCTCCGCCGAGCCGCGCCAGCACCGGCCACACGTAGAGCAGGAAACACACGAACACCGCGACGGGGTTGCCGGGCAGGCCTAGAAACACGCAGTCGCCGATCTGGCCGAACGCCATGGGCCGGCCCGGCTTGATCGCGATCTGCCACATGTGCAGATGGCCGAGCGCGTCCACGGCCTTGACCACGTGGTCCTCCTCGCCCTTGCTCGCGCCGCCCGAGGTGATGAGCACATGGTGGTCGCGTGCCGCAGCCTTCAGCTTCTTCTCCACCAGCACTCGGTCGTCTGCGAGCACGCCCAGGTCGTCGCATTGCACGCCCGCGGCCTCGAGCAGTCCGCGCAGCATCGGCGCATTGGCGTCATACACCTGTCCGTCCGCGAGCGCGGTGCCGGGGTGGATGATCTCGTCGCCCGTGGAGAAGACCGCGACTTTCAGCTTCCCATAGCAGGGCAGCGTGGCGAAACCCGCCGAGGCCGCCGCCGCGCAGTCTTGCGGGCGCAGCCTTTGTCCGGCGTGCAGCAGCACCGCGCCTTGCGCCACGTCCTCGCCCGCCAGCCGGCAATTGGCGCCGCATTTGAGCCCCGGTGGAATGTTCACAGCCTCCGCGCCGCCGGACTTCACCGTGCGGGTGTCTTCCTGCATCACCACGCTGTCGAACCCATCTGGCATCGGCGCGCCGGTGAATATGCGCACGGCCTCGCCGGGCATCGCCGGCGCATCGATCGCGCGACCTGCTGCGGCGCGCGCGCCCACGGGCAGCGAGCTGCCAAGCTTCGCGTCGTAGTCGTGGAAGCGGAAGGCGTATCCGTCCACCGCCGCATTGGCGAAAGCGGGTATGGGCCGGGGCGCGGTCAAGTCCCTGGCCAGCACGCGGCCGGTGGCGCGATCGAGTGGCACGTCTTCCGGGTCCGTGACCGGGGAAATGCGCGAGCGCAGCAGTTCCAGCGCCTGCGCATGGGTCAGCCGGTCGGAATCGTGAATGAAGCAGTCGTCGATCAGCTTGCGGACCATGACCTGCGTCAGCGCCTCTTCAGCCCGAGATGCCTCTCGATGAAATCGGCGATCCCCGCCACGTCGTCGAGCAAGAACAGCGGCAGCCCGCCGCTGTCGGTCTCGATGTCGGCGGCGATAGCCACGATGTTTGGATCGTCCTTCGCCAGCGGATCGCGGGTCAAGGTTCTTGCGCTGCGTGCCTCGATCTTCGGGAAGGGACCGCGCTTGTAGCCCTCGATCAGCAGCAGGTCGCATTTTCCGAAATGGGCGACGATGTCCTCGAAGTCAGCCTCCGGCTCGTCGCGCAGTTCATGCATCATCGCCCAGCGCTTGGGCGAAACCAGCGCCACCTGCCGCGCGCCGGAGTCCCTGAAGCGATGGGAATCGCGGCCCGGATGATCGATATCGAAGCTGTGATGGGCGTGCTTGAGCGCCGACACCGTATATCCACGCCCGGTGAATTCCGCGATCAGCCGTGTCATCAGCGTGGTCTTGCCGGAATTCTTCCAGCCAATGACGCCGAACCTGGGTGAAGTCATGTGGCCGTCTCGGTGAGCAGGGCCTCCGCGCGGGCGAATTCCTGAGGGTCGTTGGCATTGAAGAAGGGGTCGGTGTCCTGTCCACCGACTGTCACAGGGCCGAATTCGACCTCGTATCGCGGATGCCGGTCCACCCAGTCGAGCACCTTGCGGGTTCCGGCCTGGAGCGCGTCCCGCAGGTCGCCCGCAAGCGCCGTCGGCCAGAGCCCGAATACCGGATGCAGGCGTCCCTGCGACGACGCCAGAGCTATCGCGGGGTATTTCCCCCCGGTCGCCTTGAGCAGGCGGACGACCATGTCGGAGGGAAAGAAGGGCGTGTCCGTTGCCGCCGTGACGATCCAGCGCGCCTGCGGGTGATGCGCGCATGCCCAGTCGAGACCGGCGAGCACCCCCGCCAGCGGCCCCGCGAAGTCTTCAACCGGATCGGCCACGACGGGCAAGGCAAGTTTCTCGAAGCGCGCCGGATCGCCATTGGCGTTCAGCACCAGCCCCTTCACCTGCGGCCTCAGTCTGTCGATGACGTGCGCGATCATTGGCTTGCCGCCCAGCGGCAGCAGGCACTTGTCGCCGCCGCCCATGCGGCGTGACCGCCCGCCGGCCAGCAGCACGCCGATCACCGCGTCCTTTGATCCCGTCATGTGTTTCCGCGTCCGCGCGCCGCCTGCCCCCGAGCAATGCTCACAGCGCCTCCTCCGGCAGGCTGGACTTGCGCCGGTGCCGGTCGGACTCGTCGTCCACCTGGCCCGGATCGAGGTCGTAGACGACCCGCTCCTCGCCCGCGAGCACAACGAAGCGCTTGCCGCGCATGCGGCCGATGAGCGTCAGGCCCGCCTGCTGCGCCAGGTCGACGCCCCAAGCCGTAAAGCCCGAGCGCGACAGCAGGATGGGAATGCCCATCTTCACCGTCTTGATGATCATTTCCGATGTCAGCCGGCCCGTGGTGTAGAAGCTCTTGTCGGCAGGACTGATCTTGTTGAGGAACATGTAGCCCGCGATCTTGTCCACCGCGTT
>JAYZVT010000346.1:0-10472 GCA_036155355.1 Pseudomonadota bacterium | reverse complement strand
CGGAAAGCGCGCGCGCGCGCGTGATCCTGTGGCACGAGACCGCCAGCCGATACATGGAGTCGCCCATACTTGGCATCGGGGTCCGCTCGACCAAGGTGCAGTTCCAGTCCCGCGACACCAACGCGGTTGTGCCCGAAGGCTATCCCTATCCCCTGACCACCGGCCGTCATGCCCACAATATCTACCTGCAGACATGGTTCGAACTTGGTGCAGTCGGTGCGTTTCTGCTGCTTGTGGCGGGGCTTTCGACAATCTGGTCAGTTGCGAGATTGCCTGTAACGGCGCAGGCCAGCGCACTGGCCACCTTTGCCAGCGCCGCCACCATGGCCTCGACAAGTTACGGTCTGTGGCAAGGCTGGTTCATCGCGCTCAATGCAATGGCTGCTTTCCTTGTAGTCGTCGGCTCCCGCTTCAGGGAGAGTCGCAACGAGCGGGACGAGCGTGCCGCCTAAAGCCGGTTCTCGAAGCGCCACGCCTGGAACATCAGCACGTTCCAGAGGAAATACTGCCAGTTCCGCTGCCCCGAAGAATGTTCAATCCACTTCTTGGTGATTGGATCTGGATCAATCAAACCGCCATCGCGGAGCGTGGAAGCATCAAGCAGATCCGCCGCCCAATCTTTAAGCGGACCGCGCAGCCAAGCATCGATGGGAACGCCGAATCCCATCTTCGGCCGTTCGAACAACTCCTTGGGTACATATTTCCCCAGCACCTGCCGCAACAGCCACTTGGACTGGCCGTTGCGCATCTTGAACCGCATCGGTAGCCGCCAGGCAAATTCCACCATGCGATGATCGAGAATCGGCACCCGCGCCTCCAGCGCCACCGCCATGCTGGCCCGGTCCACTTTTGTCAGGATGTCGTCGGGCAGATATGTCGCGGTGTCCACGAATTGCATCCACGCGACGTCATCCGTGAATCGCGACTTCATTGCCCTGTCGCTGGCGACGCTGTCGCGCTCGCTCGCACCTGGCACAATTGAGGCAGCCTCGTCCCACTGGCTCGTCAGCTTGCGGTAGAAGCCCATTGCATCCTCGCCAAGCACGCCCGCCAGCTTATGCATCTTGTCTCCAGCTAGTCGCGGTCGCCGTGATGCGGGGATCAGGCCGAACAGTCGGTCCCAGGCCGACGGTGGTAGTGCCGTGATGCCGCTCGCTGCCGCTCGCCGAAGCGAGAGCGGCAGGACGCTGCCATAGCGATGCAGCATCGCTGCCTGCCCATAGCGGTTGTAGCCGGCGAACAGTTCGTCTCCGCCATCACCGGACAGCGCCACTGTCACATGCTGGCGCGTCATGCGTGAAACCAGAAATGTCGGAATCTGCGAGGAATCCGCGAAAGGCTCGTCATACATGCGCGGCAGATGCGGAATGACGTCGCGCGCTTCCTGTGGCGTGATGATCTGCTCCACGTGTTCGGTCCCAAGATGCGCCGCCACCGCGCGCGCCTGATCGGCCTCGTTGTAAGCTTCCTCCCTGAAACCGATGGAAAAGCTTCGAACCGGCCCGGTGCTTTCCTGTTGCATCAGCGCCACGACGGTCGAAGAGTCGATGCCGCCGGACAGGAACGCGCCCAGGGGCACGTCGGACACCAAGCGCCGCCGCACCGCATCGCGCAGCAATGTCTCCAGGCGCTCCAGCGCCTCGCCGTCATCGATATCGAGGGGATCAGCGAGACCTTCCTGCACCACCTCCCCGAGCGACCAGAAGCTTCGGATTTCCGGCTGACCGCATGGCCTGAATTCGAGCAGCTTGCCAGGCTCCAGCTTGCTGATGCCCTTGTAAATACTATATGGCGCCGGCACGTAGCTCAGCCGAAGGAAAGCGGCGAGAGACTGCCGGTCCACTTCGCGCGTCCAGTCCGGGACAACCGCCAGCGCCTTCAACTCCGATCCGAAGAGAAATCGACCTCCGACAATACCCCAGTAGAGCGGCTTGATGCCGAGTCTGTCGCGCGCCAGCGTCAGTGTCTTCGTTTTCTTGTCCCACAAGCTGAAGGCAAACATGCCGATCAGCCGCTTTACTGTCGCTTCCACACCCCACTCGGCGCATCCCTCGACGATGACCTCTGTATCGGAGTGCCCGCGGAAGCCCCTTCCTGCAGCCTCCAGCTCGCGCCGTAGCTCGTTCGCGTTGTAAACCTCGCCGTTATAGCTAAGGACCAGCCGGCCGCAGCTCGAATGCATGGGCTGTGCACCAGCCTCGCTCAGGTCGATGATGGAAAGCCGCGTGTGGGCGAAGGCTATCTGCGCTTCGTCATCGACCCAGATCCCCGACGCGTCGGGACCGCGATGGGCGAGTGACGCCGCCATGTCATCGGCGATTGCGCGGAGCTCATTGGAACCGGTTCGCCCGCCGCCATACACGATGCCTGCAATGCCGCACATGGGGTCCCGGCCGATCCAGTTGTCGCAAGCCGTGTTTTGGGCATTACTGGCCGCTCCATGTCAAGCGACCCGCCCGGAGCCGGTGACCTTTTGAGCGATACCGCCGATTTCAGCCCTTCCGACGCCCGCCGGCACTATGACCGTACCGCGGCCAAACAGGACAGGCAGGCCTGGTATGAGGATGTCGCCCTGCGGCATCTGCTGGCCCATGGCGAATTCTCAAAGGCCCATGTGGTTGTGGAAGCGGGCTGCGGCACCGGACGCTTTGCCGAATGGCTCTTCTCGGACGCCCTTTCCGCGGAGGCCCACTTTATAGGCATCGATATCTCCTCAAGCATGCTCCACCGCGCAGCGAGGCGGCTTGCCCCCTTTTCCAGGGCCTCGCTGGTCCAGGCCGACGCCACCGTTGCCATGCCGCTGCGCACGGCCTCCTGCGACCGCTTTGTCGTTGCCTATATGTTCGACCTGCTTGCGCCCGAGCAATCCCTGGCTCTGTTGGGAGAAGCGCACAGGGTTCTGAGCCCGGGCGGACTGTTGTGCCTCGCCGGCCTTACATCCGCCGCACCCACTGCACTGTCGCGCCTTGTCGCAAGGGCTCTTTCCGCCATACGCCGCCGCGCGCCCGGCCGTTTGGGCGGCTGCCGTCCGGTGTCCCTTGCGGCCCAATTGGATGGCAGAAAATGGGAAATCCGGGACCGAACAGTCGTTGCCCGGTTTGCGGTCGCCTCGGAGGCTATCGTCGCGCTCCGGCGCTGATCCGCCGCATGGGAAAGGGTTTTCCCGGGAGGCCCTGTTGGGGTATGAGGAGCCGCGAAAAGGCGCATTCGCGGCCGGACCGGCGCGACGCTCCATCCCCAGATCCCGCGAGGAGTCGTGAGCCGTCCCAATCTGCTGAAGAGGTTGCTCCGGCAGGACTGGCTTCGCAATGCCGGCGCCTCGCTGCTCGGCGTCTACCTGAAATTTGTTGGTCTGACGTCGCGCTTCACGCTCATTGGCCTGGATGACTTCAAGAATTTCACCAGCAAACGTGAAACTTTCTGCATAGCGCTCTGGCACAACCGGCTGTCGCTGATGCCGATGATGCGTCCGCACATGCCGCGTCAGCTCTCAATTATTATTTCCGGTCACCGCGACGGACGCATGGTGGGCAAGGTCTTCGAGACTTACGGCATCGAGGCCATACCGGCCCGCTCGGGGACCAACGACATGGATGCAGCCCGCGCCATCGTCAAGGCGTCCCGTCAGGGGCATTTCATCGGCATCACGCCGGACGGGCCGCGCGGGCCGCGCATGCGAATGAAGCCGTTCGCAGTCGATGTCGGCCGGCTGTGCAAATCGCCGGTCACCCTGATTACAGGGTCGCCGAAGCGCCGCATCATGTTCAACAGCTGGGACCGGTTTATCCTGCCACTTCCGTTCAATCACATTGTCCTGATCTGGGAAGAGGGCCCGCCCGTACCAGATAGCTTTGACAGCGCCTCTGCGGAGCGCTATCGGCAGGAACTGGAGAACACCTTGACCAGGATGACAAACAAGGCGGATTCCCTGGTCGGGCAGCCGGTCATCGCGCCGGATGAGCGTGACTGGTCGCAAGGCCCTGAAAGGGATGCGCGGAAAAGCGCCTAGTCCACGAATTTCCTACGGACATCCCGAGCGCCGCTCCAGCCAATGAACGAGATGAATACACTCTCCCATTTGCACAACAACAATCCCGGCTGGCATCAAGGCATCGGCAGGTCGAAGAGAAGCATGCTGAGCAGCCTCGAGGAAGCCTGCCTTGGCCCGGCATTCGACACACTCTTCCGCAACCTGCGTGCGCTTGCGGCGATCAACTTCGATTTCGCCGTCTGGTTCATTGCCAGCGCCAACCGCAGCACAGTCGACGAGAATGGCCTGGTCGAGAATTTTCAGGCCGCGCTCCTCGCTGCGGCGTTCGTGGTGACGGTGAGGGCCGCCATCGCCAGTCGCGGCGCAGCACGCACCGCGGCAATCGGTTTCGCCTTCGTCTGCTTCGTCTTCTTCTTCCGCGAAGTTGATTTCCGTGCCGTGACCTATCCCGAGTGGGTAGCGGCGGTAACATCTGGTAAGATCCGCAACCGCATATTTTTTGGCTTCGGGGCTATGATGCTTGTTTACATGTGGACACGCCGCGCGCATTTGAAGCCGATCATGCTCAATTTGCTGAGTCGCCGCTGCCGTCCCTTGCAGGTTGCCGGTTGGCTGATCGTATCGGCCGCGATCATCGAGGAGATCCTCTACCACACGAGGATCAACAAGTTCTGGGAAGAGAATATCGAGATCCTCGGCTACGGACTGATGCTCTACGCCGCAGGCACCGGCTGCTGGATTCCACTGCGGGAAAACCGTGGCAAGGCGGCAGCCGCGCGGCGCAAGACTCCTAGGTAACGCGCAACAATCCCTTTTCCGGAAGCACTTCGACGGTTTCGCCGCTCCTAATCGCTTTTGTGATGTCAGTATCGAACCTGTCTATAAGCGGCAGATTGGCGAATGCCGCACCCTGCGCCATGATCGGATTTGCGTAATTGAGTATCAGCGCCTTCGGGCCCATTCCCCTTTCGGCCATCTCGCGCAGCATCCAGGCCGTGGCCACTCCACCCTTGGCGATGTTCAGGATCAGGATATTGCCCACATAGTTCTTGCCGAACAGCTTGTGCTGAGGACGGGAAAAAATTCCCTTGATGCGGTCGAGATCATAGCGGGCGGAGAAATTGTCTGTGGCGACAAGCGCCTCGCCTTTCACCTCGTCGCCGATGCCCTTGTGGCCTTTATAGGTGCGCGTCTTGCCCCTCATTAAGCGCCTCCCGCAATGCGACCACGGACTGCGCTCTCCACGCATTGCGCCATAGTCGCCAGCACCGGCTCGTAGCCGTAGCCACCCAGGATGTTTACAAGTTTGGCGGAATTGCTCATCAGCCTTTTCCAGCCATTCGCCTCGCCGATTTCACGCGCATACATCTGGTAGAAGCACACGCCCGAAAGGACAGTACCGCCGGCCTCTTCTATCTTTGCCGTCAGCCCCATCCGGTCGCAGGCTGACTTGATCTCCGGCGAAGTCGCCGCCAGCAGCGCCACATGCGGAGCAATCCGGCGTCCGGCCATAAGGTCGGCAAGCATCCGCATCTCCACCAGTGAGAGCTGCGGGCCAGCGAAGGCGACAACGTCCAGCTTGTCATCCTTGGGACGATAGGACTTAACCAGCGCCTGCACGTCCTTGCGCCCAAGACGGGCGGCCTTCGGCTTACGTCGGCCCAAAACCGATTTCAGATCGGGCGCTTCCGGCGTGATTCCGACCATATGGAATAGTGGCGTCGAGCCGAAGCTGGCGAGCGCCGCTCCGAACTGCTTGAGTTGATCCGATGTTGGCGTTTCATTGATGCCCGTGATGACAGGTACATCCCAGTAGGACCCCATGCGCCTGCCAATCACCGCGCCAAGCGCACCCCACTCGCTGAGGTCCTCGGGTCGCCAGGACACCTGAAACAGGCTCGTGCCCTTCCTGCGCTCATCCAGATGAAACCCGTAGCGCGCCGTTCGCCCAGTGAGCGCCGCAGCCAGCGCGGTCGGACCACCCTCGAAGTTGGTTCGCGCGCCCTGCACGCTGTTTGCATAGATGGAGGAGCCAGTGTCTCCAAACGCGACATGTTCTCCCAGAACAGGCGGCATGATCGTCTGGTAGTTGATGCAGGTGTCGGTCATCATTATGCCGAGCGAGCGGAAGGCCGCCACGGCCCGGCGCTCCAGGTCTACCTGGGCCTCGGTCTGCTTGAGCCGCTTGTATGCGGCAAAGTCCACGCCGCGCGGATCGGTCACGGTCGGCACTCGAACCATGCGATCGTTCTCCGGCAGCCGTGCGAGGCTTTCGAGAAAGTCAACTCCTGTGGGACCGAGCGCCTCCGGATCGGCCATCAGGTGGACCTGGGCGATTCTGACCGTGTCCTTCGCATCGAAGAATCGCCCCACGCGCATGATCTGTTCCATGGCGTATTTGCGCGCCGGCCCTTCTTCGCCCGCCAGCATGGCCTTTTCATGCGCGTCGAGTTTCAAGTTCCCTATCCTCCCCTCAGGTTGAGGAAGACCATAACTGCACCCGACGCCAGCAGGAACCACAATACGATTTTCTGGAACAGAGCATCGTCGATATGCTTGTAGGCCTTCATTCCCACCCACATACCCACGAGTGACGCGGGCAAGCAGTAGAGTGAGACGATCCACAGTTCGTGTGTTGCCATGCCTTCCCACGCGTAGAGCACGAAGGCGACAAGTATGATGCCCTGGTTGAAAGGCTGGTAGACGCCGCGTTGCGCGTCCTTGCTCCAGCCACGCAATCCGCACCATGTGATCGTCACCGGCCCGGGAATGGCTGCGATACCGCCGAGTATGCCGGCGACCGCGCCAATGACGCCATCCGCCAGATTTCCGCCGCCCGTATACACGAGCCTTGGCAGCACCAGCAGCCTGAATAGCGTGTAGGCAACCAGAAATCCGCCGATCACTGCCTTGACGATGCCGGGGTCAAGCTTGACCAACAGCGCCACTCCGAGCGGCAATCCCAGCAGCCCTCCTATTGTGAAGGGCAGAAGGCGGTGCAGGGAAATCGCATGGCTGTAGGCGCCGCAGGTGAAGAGCGTTGTTGCCAGCGAGCAGATGACGACGAGAGGAACCGCTATCTTCGGCTCAACCACATGCAGCCAGAAACCCAGCGCCGCGAGCCCTGTGCCGAAGCCGACGAGCCCCATGGCAAAGCCCGCGAGCACAGCGCCCGACAGGAGGAAAATGATGGTCTCAGCGGGCAACACCGGGAATCTATCCGCGTATCATCCAGCGCACGGGCGTGATTGCCGCTGTTGTTTCAGGTGGCAACTTTCTCCGTTCCTGCAACCAGGGGCTTGCGGCGCAACGACTTGTACAGGCTGGCAGCCATGGTCAGGAACGCCGCGACCAACAGGAACAGGCCGATGGGCCGGTTGAGCCACCCCGATGGCTCGTAATGCAGCATTTGCATTGCTTGCGCAAAATTCTTCTCACCGATCTCACCCAGGATCAGCCCGAGCACGATACCGGCGATGGAATAGCCCGAACGCCGCAGGAAGAAGGCAGCGATCCCGGCGAGGAACATGGCGAGAATATCGATGGTCAGCCCGCGCACCGCATAGGCGCCAACCGTTGCCAGCAGCAGAATGAGTGGCGCCAGGAAGTGGAACGGGATTCGCAGCAGGTGCAGGACGGTCTTGATCTCCACATAGCCGATCAGCAGGATGCCGAGATTGGCCCAGAACATGGCGGCGAACACCACCCATACCAGATCGGCGGAATTGACGAAGACAAGCGGTCCGGGCTCCATGTCGTGCATCTGGAACACACCGACCATCATCGCAGTCAAGGCGCCGCCCGGCAGGCCGAGGGCCAGCAGCGGGATCATGGCCGCGCCGGTGGCTGCATTATTTGCCGTTTCGGACGAAACGACGCCTTCCAGCTCGCCCTTGCCGAAGTTCTTCTTGCCGCGGCCCCAGCGCACTGCCTCGTTGTAGCTCATGAATGCAGCGAGTGTCGCGCCTATGCCCGGCAGGATGCCGCAGAAAAAGCCGACCACGAGGGAACGCAGCACGGCCCATTTCAGCATCCAGAACTCGAGAAAAGATGGAAAGTCGAGACTGACTTTCGGTGCCACATAGGTTCCCCTGGCCTTTTTCTCGGCCTGAATCAGAACTTCGGACACGGCAAAGAAACCGAGAATGACGGCAATGAAGTCAATGCCGGCCAGCAAATACGGGAAGCCAAAATCATATCTCGGAATGCCGCCAACGGGATCGAGGCCGATCAGTGCCAGCATCAGGCCGATGCAAACCGACAGCCAGCCTTTCCACAGGCTCGAGGAACCCACTGAGGAAGCCACCGCGAGGCCGAAGAACACCAGAGCGAAAATCTCAGGCGGACCGAAGGCGCGGATCGCCCATTTCGCGATCGGCTCGGTCGCAAACATCATCAGTACGGCGGAGGCCAGACCACCCAGCGCCGAGCACATTACGGCTGCGCCCACGGCCTTCGCCGCCTGGCCCTTGCGGGTCATTGGATAACCATCGAATGCGGTAGGCGCGTTCTCTGGAGCGCCCGGAATGTTGAACAGGATGGCCGTGATGGCGCCGCCGTAAACACCCGTACAATAAATCACCGAATAGAGCATGATGCCCTGTTCCGCCGTCAGATGCGCGGTGAAGGGCAGCTGGATGGCGGCAAGCGTCAGCATGGAAACGCCGGGTATGGCGCCGAACAACATTCCGCCCATGGCCCCGCCGACAAAAAGCAGCAGGTTCATCGGGTCACTGAACAGGTCGACCGAACCGGTAAGGAAACTGTTGAAGATGTTCATTTGCGATGGTCCCTGTCGCCCCTAGCGCAGCAACACCAGCAGCCAGTTGCTGAAATCATAAAACGGGCGCGTATTGCCGGTCGGCAGGCCGGTGTAAAGCAGGACCGTGAACACAAAGACGAGCAGCGCCCAGACGAGCAGGGATATGCCGACGATCCATTTCCAGCGCCGCTCGCCCATCAAATATATCACCGCGGCGGCGAAGAATGGCGTCGAGATATAGAACCCGACCCAATCCATCGTGTAGGCGTAGATGACGGGCAGCAGCAGGATTCCGGCCATGCGCAGGAAATACGCACGGTCATGGGGTTCCTGCTCCTCTTCGGAACTTCTGTGGCTTCCGATCACTTCCTCGTTGCCGTCGTCACCGATGAAATACTGGGTCGCCAACTGCGCAAGCGCGGAAATAACGATCACCAGTATGACCGCGCGCGGCCATCCGCTGGCGCCGAACTTGTAGATTTCGATGCTCTTTTCGAAGCGAAAGGAAAAATAATAGGCGAGAGCAGCGAATATCAGCCAGAGCGCCGCCTCGATGATATGCCTGCGTTGCAGCCTGCCCATGACGACTGCGCCCCCCTCTTGCATTCTTCTTGAATATTTGGCTCCCCGGCCGGCGGCCGGGGAGCCTTCGCCTCATGAACGGTCGGCGGGCTATTTCACCATGCCGAGTTCTTTGTAGGTGTCACGATAGGTCTTGATCGTGCCGGCCAGAAGCTTCTTCGTGCCTTCGGTGTCACGGTAGCTGTCGATCAGATCCATGAACTTGCTGGCATTGAACTTCTGATATTGCTCCGTGCAGAAGGCCTTCTGGAACGCCCACTGCAGCCACTTCACGCGGTCTGCGGGCGCGTCCTTGTGCACGTAGAAGCCGCGGAACCTGAGCAGAGGTTCGAACTTCATGCCCTCATCCTTGAGGCTCGGCACGTCGGCAAAGGCGCCCGGGCGATCGCCATAAATGGTGAGGATCGGCTTGAACTGCTTGGCGTCCAGGAACTGCTTCACGTCGCCAGGCTGCTCGAAGAGGGCATCGACCTGGCCGCCCGCCAACGCCGCGTAGCGCGGGGCGCCCTTATCGAAGCTGATCTCCTGCATCTTGGCCTTGTGATGATCCAGGATGAACTTGAGATTGAGCCGCTCCATCGAGCCTTCGTTGGACACATTGGCGATGGTCGCCTTGCCGTCCTGCTTCTTTACGAACTCGATGAACGACTTCCAGTCCTTGAAGCGATCTTCTTCCGCGCGGATGTATATCTGCGAGAAGGTGATCTGCGAGGTCACCAGCGGAATGAGATCTTCACCCGGATTGGGCTTCGAGGGGTCAAGCGCATGCGCGCTGGCGGCATCGTCGATATGCTCCAGCACGTTGTAGCCGTCATGCGGCAGAGCCATGTATGCCGTCATTCCGACAACACCCGCGCCGCCCGGCTTGTGATCGCGGTTGATGGCCACGCCGGTCAGCGCGGTCACGGCGTCCGCCATGCCCTGCGCCACCTGCCCCGAACCGCCCGCCGGGCCGTAAGGAACGATCATGGTAAGGGGCCGCTCCGGGAAACCGCCCGGACCAGCCAGTTTCGCCGGTAGCTTGTCGGTGACGCATTCGGCGAAGGCCGACGCGCTCAGTCCCAGCACGACGGCGAGCGCCGTGGTTCCAATAAACATCTGACGTCTGGAATACACTACTTCCTCCCTGGTTTTGCG
>JAYZVT010000345.1:0-2786 GCA_036155355.1 Pseudomonadota bacterium | reverse complement strand
CCGCGGCGTCTTCCGTCTCCACGGTGATACCGCGCCTGCGTGCCTCGTCAACAATGATCTGGGCGTAAATGTTGAAGGACTCGTCCGGCGAAGGGCCGATAAAAAGAGTTTCGTTAATTGGGTTCTTCCGCTTCACGGAATATACCGGCACTCGCTCGAAGCCGAGCTTGTCGTAGAGTGCAATGGCTTCGGCGTTGTCGTGCATCACCGAGAGATCCATGTAGGACCGGCCGCGCCGATAGAAGTGTGAAGCCAGTGACAATACGAGGGCTTTGCCGATACCGGGATGGCGTGCCTGCGGATCGACCGCCAGCGCCCACAGGCTTGTTCCCCGGTCGGGATCGTTGAAGGCCATGGTGTGGTCGATGCCCATGACGACGCCCAGGATGTGTCTGGAAGCGGTATCGCAGGCGACCAGCATGGTGACCGCCTTTTCAGTTCCCGAATTTCCGCAGAAGCCGCGCGATACCGGCACCATGCCCCGCGTTACATAGATCGTGTTGATGGCCGCTTCGTCCTTGTTCTCCGCAGGCCGCACCTTGAAGCTGGCGGACGCCTCGATCGCCGGCAGCTGCTTGCCTAGGTCGAGGCGGAATGTATGCGACGGATCGAGGAACAGCGACTGCGGTGCATGTGACAGCAGGACATGCGGCTCGCGTACATAGAAAGCAATATCGCGGCGGCCGGACCCTTCAAGCTGCAGGGCGGCGACGAGGCGTTCGGGGTCGGCGAAGGTCTGGCCGAAGAGCAATCGCCCCCAGCCGCAGTCAATACTTGCCTCATCGCGCACGCTCGGGGCGCTGAGTGCGGGGGGGACCTTCCCCCAGTGCTTTAACGACGTTTCCTTGCCGGGCTGAATGGACATGCGACCCACTCCCTGTTGGCCGGACCTGGCGACAATTCCGTTCATGCTTGATGCTCCTGCAGCCACAGCTCCAGCAGCGCCACTTGCCACAGCTTGGAGCCGCCAAGCGGCGTAATGTTGCCTCGCGGGTCGGCGAGAAGCCGGTCGATGAATTCCGGCCTGAACAGGCCACGTTCGCGGGCGCACTTCGATGTCAACGCGTCGCGCACCATGTCGAGCACGGGGCCTTCGATGTATTTGAGTGCGGGCACTGGGAAGTACCCCTTGGGGCGGTCGATAACTTCGGAAGGGATTACCTTGCGCGCGACGTCCTTAAGCACACCTTTGCCGCCCTCCCTGAGCTTGTGTTCGGGCGGGATGGTTGCGGCCAGCTCCACAACTTCGTGATCGAGGAACGGAACGCGCGCCTCCAGTCCCCAGGCCATGGTCATATTGTCCACCCGCTTGACCGGATCGTCGGCAAGCATGACGAGACTGTCGATCCGCAAGGCCTTGTCGACGGAGTTGTCCGCGCCCGGCATGTCGAAATGTGCCTCGACGAAGCGGCGGCTGGCGTCGTCGCCGCGGAGCGCTTCAGCCACTGACTCTCCATATTCCGCGTGATCGCGGTCGAAGAATGCGCGGGCATAGTCGCTGACGGGGTCATTGCTATCGGCCATGTGCGGGTACCAGTGATAGCCGCCGAATATCTCGTCTGCGCCCTGTCCGCTCTGGACCACCTTCACATGCTGGGAGACTTCCTCCGAGAGCAGGTAGAAGCCGACGTTGTCATGAGAGACCATGGGCTCAGACATGGCCCGGATGACCTTCGGCAGGGTGTCCATCAGGCGGCCTGACCGCACCATGATCTTGTAGTGCTCGGTGCCGAAGTGCCTGGCGACGAGGTCCGAGTAACGGAATTCATCGCCGCTCTCGCCGCCCGCCGCCTCGAAGCCGATGGAGAATGTCTTGAGGCCGGCTTCGGCCTGGCCTTCGCCGGCGAGCAGGCCGACGATGAGGCTGGAGTCGACGCCGCCCGACAGCAGCACGCCGACTGGAACATCGGCGACCATGCGACGGCGCACTGCCCGCACCAGAACGTCATGCACGCGTTCTCTCCACTCGGCAGGAGAGCGCCGAAGTTCGTCCGCGCCGCGATGAAATGTCGGCGCCCAATAGACACGGTCGCGCCGGGTGCCATCCGGCTCAATGACAGAAACGGTCGCGGGAGGCAGCTTGCGCACGCCCTTGAAAAGGGTGAGCGGCGCGGGAACCACCGCATGGAATGTCATGTAATGGTGGAGCGCCGCGGAATCGATCGACGTGTCGATGTTGCCGGCCTTGACCAGCGCGGGCAGCGACGAGGCAAAGCGCAACGTTTTACCGCCGCGCGTCTCGGCGATATAGAGTGGCTTGATGCCCATCCTGTCGCGGGCGAGCACCAGCCGTCCGGTATCGCGCTCGGCTATAGCGAATGCAAACATGCCGTTGAATCGCTCGACGCAATCCGGGCCCCATGCGGCATAGGCCTTGAGGATCACCTCGGTATCGCTATCGGAAAAGAAGGTGAAACCGCGTCCGGCGAGTTCGGAACGCAATTCGCGATAGTTGTAGATGCAGCCGTTGAAGGCCAGTGTCAGGCCAAGCGCAGCATCGACCATCGGCTGCTGCGCGCGTTCGCTCAGGTCGATGATCTTGAGCCGCCGATGGCCTAGGCCGATGGAGCCGTGCATGACGGCGCCGCCATTGTCGGGCCCGCGCGGGCGCATGACGCCCGCCATGATTTCAATCGCCGAATAGGACGCCGCTGCGCCGTCGAAGTTGGCTTCGCCGCAAAATCCGCACATATCTCTCAAGCAAATTGTGTTTCGGCGGTGCCGGAATCTCTGGGGCACACGCGCTCGAAAATGCGCACGCCGCGGCGCACGCGCGAAATTCGGTT
>JAYZVT010000344.1:0-5533 GCA_036155355.1 Pseudomonadota bacterium | reverse complement strand
CGGTCCTAAGGTAGCGAAATTCCTTGTCGGGTAAGTTCCGACCCGCATGAATGGCGTAACGATTTCTCCGCTGTCTCCAACATCAACTCAGTGAAATTGAATTCTCCGTGAAGATGCGGAGTACCCGCGGTCAGACGGAAAGACCCCGTGCACCTTTACTACAGCTTTGCAGTGGTATTAGGGGACGTATGTGTAGGATAGGCGGGAGGCATTGAAGCAGTGGCGTCAGTCATTGTGGAGCCACCCTTGAAATACCGCCCTTGTGTTCTCTGATATCTAACCTCGGCTCGTTATCCGGGCTAGGGACCCTGCATGGCGGGTAGTTTGACTGGGGCGGTCGCCTCCCAAAGAGTAACGGAGGCGCGCGAAGGTAGGCTCAGGCTGGTCGGAAATCAGCTGTCGAGTGCAATGGCACAAGCCTGCCTGACTGCGAGAGCGACAGTTCGAGCAGAGACGAAAGTCGGTCATAGTGATCCGGTGGTCCCGTGTGGAAGGGCCATCGCTCAACGGATAAAAGGTACGCCGGGGATAACAGGCTGATAACGCCCAAGAGTCCATATCGACGGCGTTGTTTGGCACCTCGATGTCGGCTCATCTCATCCTGGGGCTGGAGCAGGTCCCAAGGGTTTGGCTGTTCGCCAATTAAAGAGGTACGTGAGCTGGGTTTAGAACGTCGTGAGACAGTTCGGTCCCTATCTGCCGTGGGTGTAGGACAATTGAGAGGAGCTGCCCCTAGTACGAGAGGACCGGGATGGACGCACCTCTGGTGGACCTGTTGTCGTGCCAACGGCACAGCAGGGTAGCTAAGTGCGGACGGGATAACCGCTGAAGGCATCTAAGCGGGAAGCCCCCCTCAAAACCAGTTCTCCCTTGAGAGCCGTGGAAGACCACCACGTTGATAGGCTGGGTGTGCAAGTGCGGCAACGCATGGAGCTTACCAGTACTAATAGCTCGATTGGCTTGATTGCTCTCATTACTCAATGCCCATTGCTGCGCGGACATGGCGTCCGCGCGAGATGAAGAGAAGACCAGATAAATCTGTCATGGCTGCCGCGCGCCGGCCTGGTGATTATGGCGGAGCGCCCCCACCCGATCCCATCCCGAACTCGGCCGTGAAACGCTTCAGCGCCGATGGTACTGCGTCTTAAGACGTGGGAGAGTAGGTCGTTGCCAGGCCTGCACGCGGCAGCCGACAGATCCTTCGAGAAATCCCCTCTTTGCAACGGAACCGGAAGCGGCCGTGCGGCGTTTGCCGTGCGGCCGTTTTTTTTGTTTGTTCCGTGACGCTGGCCATGCACTCTGCGTTAATGCGTCCCACGCAATGTTGAAGCGGTCAAAGGTTGCGTTTTCCTGCCATTTTTGTGAGATCAACTGGTGGCAACGGGAAAACCACGGGGCGGAAGCCGGCGCGGGAAAGATCAATGACCTGGACCACATACCGCTTTGCCAAAGGGACCGGCGCCAATTGCGTTAGCCGGCGAGCCTGCGCGGCACTGGCCGCGGCTCTGCTGCTGGTCCCCGCATGGTCACCCGTAGTGCAGGCCGACAGCAACTGGTGGCGCCCATCCTTTATGCGCGACGACAGCAGCTCGCGTCAGGAGGACCGGGCGAGGCGCGAGCAGGTGCGCAACGAACTGCAGCAGCGCTTCGAGCCGCTCGGCAAGAACACCATTGCCTATGTCAGCAAGGAAATGATCGAGCGTCTGCGTGGCGGCATCGAGAAGTATCGCGCCATCGTCCAGGCGGGCGGCTGGGGCCAGCTCAGCGAAGGACGCACGCTTCGCATCAATGACACCGGCGAGGACATCCGCATCCTGCGTCATCGGCTGGTGATGACCGGGGACATGCTGGACAGTGGCCGGCGCTCCTGGGCCTTCGACTCGGAGATGCAGGACGGCGTGGCCCGCTTCCAGACGCGTCACGGATTGCGTGTGACCGGCGTCGTGGATGCGCGCACGCGCGCCGCGCTCAATGTTCCGGCGCAGCACCGCTTGCGCCAGCTCGAGCTGAACATGCAGCGCATCTACGACCTCTCCGAGATTTCCTCGGCGGAGAAATATGTGCTCGTCAATGCCCCGGGCTACACGCTGCAGGCTGTAGAGAAGAGCGGTCTCGCCTTCGAGAGCGGCGTGATCGTCGGCCGGCCCGACCGGCAGACACCGGAGGTGTCGGCCAAGATCATTGAGCTGAACTTCTATCCCTTCTGGCGCGTGCCTGATTCGATCTCCTCCAAGGACCTGATCCCGGCCATCCGCAAGGACATCAATTACTTCTACAAGGAGCATTTCAGCGTGCTGCCGACGTGGGGCGCCAAGCCTTTCGATCCCCAGGCGGTGAACTGGAATTCCGACGCCGTATACAACTACAAATTCCGCCAGGATCCGGGTCCGCATAACGCGCTCGGGCTGGTGCGCATCAACATGCCCAATAAACACACGGTCTATCTGCACGACACGCCGCTGAAGCACCTGTTCGCCCAGTCCAGCCGCGCCTTCAGCTCCGGCTGCGTGCGAGTGGAGCGCGTCTTCGACCTCGCCGGCTGGCTGGTGGAAGGCCAGGACGACTGGGGACCGATGAAGGTACAGACGGTTCTGGCCGCAGGACAGGCGGAAGACGTCAAATTGAAGAAGCCGGTGCCGGTGCATTTCGTCTATCTGACCGCATGGGTCGCCGACAGCGGTGCTCCGAACTTCCGGCCCGACATTTACGGCAAGGACGGCGCGGCGGAAGCAGGCGCGGACGACGAGGCGGCACCCAACGACGCCCGCTCGATTACCCCCTGAGGTCGCGAGCCGCGCGCCTTCGCCGCAGCCGATCCGCTCCCTTCGAAATCATTTGATTTGGCACCCGGGTCTGCGTCACAACATGACAGGTTTGCGACACTCCTTCCCGGGACGTTCCTCAGTTGTCTGCGCCCACGGCATCTGCACCGGTCAAGGCACCGGCGGGCGGGCGCAATGGCGTGCTGGCGGGCGGATGCACCGCCCATTTCCTTCATGACGGACTGACCGACTCTCTCTATGTGCTGCTGCCGCTGTGGGCGGAGGCGTTTGGCTTGAGCCATACGCAGGTCGGCCTGCTGAAGACGGCGTTCTCCGGGGCGACCGGGGCATCGCAGCTTCCGCTAGGTGTCCTGTCGGAGCGCATAGGAGAGCGTGCCCTGCTCGCAGTCGGTCTCTGCCTCGCAGGGATTCTGTTCGCAGTGGCGGCCTGGGCCGGCAGCTACGGAATGCTGATCCTTTGCCTGTTTCTCTCTGGACTGGCCTGCGGCGTACAGCATCCCCTGTCGTCGTCAATCATCGCCCGCGCGTTCACGCAAGGCGGCGCGCGCGCCGCGCTTGGCATTTACAACTTTTCCGGGGACCTCGGAAAAGTGGCCGTGCCGGTGAGCGTGGCGGCACTCGCCGCCTGGGGCGGATGGCAGGCAGGTGTGCTCGGATATGGATTGCTCCTGGCACTGGCAGGCGGCCTTCTGTTCCTGTGGCTGCGGCGGTTGCGGCACGCGCTTAAGCCAATGAAACAGCATGCGGAAGCGGCGACGGGTAAAGGCTGGGGCTTCACCGACGGCCGCGGCTTCGCCTATCTCTCTGGCGTTCACCTGCTCGACGACGTGTCGCGGACGGGGTTTCTCACCTTCATGCCCTTCGTCATCATCTCCAAGGGCGCGACGACGGCATCGGTCGGCTTCGCGCTGGCGCTGCTCTTCGCGGGCGGCGCGGCAGGCAAGCTCGGCTGCGGTCTGCTCGCGGAGCGCCTGGGCCTGATGCGCACAGTCGTCCTCACGGAATTCGCCACCGGAGTACTGGTTCTGCTGACGCTCGCTCTGCCGCTGAACTGGACCCTCGCGGTGCTGCCGCTGCTTGGCGTCGTCATGAACGGCACGTCGTCGGTGCTCTACGGTACGGTCGGTGATTTCGTCACTCCGCAACGCCAGGCGCGCGCCTTCGGACTTTTCTACACGGTCGGATCGACGGCGAGTGCGGCGGCGCCATTCCTCTTCGGCATGCTCAGCGACTGGCGCAATCCCGGATTTGCGCTCGTCTTCGCGGCTCTGGCGGCATTTGCAACGTTGCCGTTGTGCTTGCTGCTGCGCCGGCATCTCAAAGACTGAACGACAAGTCTGCATCGCCTGCATGCGCGCCAAACCGCCGCAGCGACACCAGCCCGCATGTCTGTGGCGCCGCAACTGGCGCAAAGGTGAGGCATGATGGATTCAATGCGAGACAAGGCCCGACCGACACTGCCGTTGAGGATATTCAGCGGCGGGCGCGTGGCAGAAGTGGCCGTGGCTCTGCTGCTTACAATCACCGCGTTGGCAATGCTGCTCGGGACGGTGGCCGATAAAATGGCTGATGGCGACGCAAGCCCGTCGCGCAGCGCATCCAGCATGCAACTGCCGCGCTGAGCCGATCGGGACGCGGCTCAGGCGGCTGTCCAGCCTCCGTCGATCGAGATGTTTGCTCCGGTGATCTGTGCGGCGGCGTCGCTGCACAGATAGAGCGCGAGCTGCGCGACCTGTTCAACCGTGACGAATTGCTTGGTGGGCTGCGCAGCGAGCAACACGTCGCGCTTGACCTGCTCCTCGGTCATGCCGCGCGCCTTCGCCGTGTCGGGTATCTGTTTCTCCACCAGCGGCGTCAAGACGTAAGCGGGTGAGATGGCATTGCAGGTAATGCCCTGTTCCGCGAGCTCAAGCGCCACCGTTTTGGTAAGCCCGGCGATGCCGTGCTTCGCCGATACATAGGCGGTCTTGAAGGGCGAGGCGACGAGGGAGTGCGCGGACGCTGTATTGATGATCCGCCCCCAGCCACGCTTCTTCATGCCCGGCACGCTGGCGCGAATGGTATGAAATGCCGAAGACAGGTTGATGGCGATAATGGCGTCCCATTTCTCAACCGGAAATTCCTCGACGGGAGAGACGAACTGAATGCCGGCGTTGTTGACGAGAATATCGACCGCGCCGAACTTTGCCTCCGTCTTCGCAATCATGTCGGCGATCTCGGCCGGTTTCATCATGTCGGCGGGGTGAAACAACACGCCTGTCTTGCGCGAGGCGACCTGCCCGATCGGGTCGGCATTGTCCTTTTCGCTGCCGATGCCATTGAGCACGATATTTGCCCCGGCGTCGGCGAGAGCCTCGGCGATGCCAAGGCCGATCCCGGATGTCGAACCGGTGACGACGGCTGTCTTGCCTTTCAGCATGGATGACTCCTGAGAGCGGATTCGATTGGTGCGCTTGCAGCGCATCATAATATTGTGCGCCGCACAATCAACGGAAATCCGCGAATTTCCGGCCCAAACTACCTGGCGGACGCCCGGCTCACGGGGATCGGGATGGCGGATGCGGGGACGAGGCCACGCACCGAATTGCCCAGATAGACTGCCTCGGCGCTATCCAGGTCTTCAGGGAAGAGCACAGCCTCTTCCGCTTCACCCGAGGTGAGCAACTCGGCACGCAGTGTGCCCGGAAGGACACCCGACCAAAGCGCCGGTGTCAGCAGCCGGCCGCCCTTCCGCAGGACTATGTTGGTGC
>JAYZVT010000343.1:0-6127 GCA_036155355.1 Pseudomonadota bacterium | reverse complement strand
GGGCAACATCGTTTGCCGCGTTGAGCAGCAGGACATATCGCGGTTTCAGCGGCGCGATCTTGCCGAGATAGACGATCAGGGAATGCATCGAATTGTTGCCGGACTTGCCGGCGTTGATGCTGTTGATTCTCAAACCTGTCCTCGCTTCAAGCAACCGCCCGCTAACATAGGGAAAGCGCTCCTCGGGCAGCATATAGAGGCACTCGGTCGTCGAGCCTCCGACGAAGGCGATCTCCATGTCCGGTGTCTCATGCACCAGCGAGGGACGGATGAAGCCCATGGAGTCTATCTCCAGCCGGTACCAATCCCGCACCGGCTCGTCCGACCCGGCGCGGCGGTCCATTGGCGTTCCAAACCGGTGCTCGCGGTTGGGCTGCCATTCGCGGACGATGAGCGAGCGATGCTGGAACAAGGACGCGGTGCTGCCCGGACGCTTCACGACCTCCGCGCGCCCGGCGAGGATCCACTCGGCAACCGCAAGCAAGAGCACGGCAGCGAAAGCCGCAAGGCACAATGCTGTCACGAGAGGGTGCCGCTCGAAGCGGTTTGGCGCCTGCTGCGCCGGATGGTCAGGTTGCGTGTTCATTCCGCTGTCCCGGAGCCAATGCGCTGTCCGGCCTCAGTCCGCCTCGAAGGCCTCCGCATGGCTGTGCTTCAGGGCGGGGTTCTGCTTTTCCTTCTCAAGAAAACAGTTGCCGACGACGAGTGTATCCATTTCGGTGCCCATGAAGCAGCGGAATGCATCCTCGGGCGTGCAGACGATCGGCTCGCCGCGCACGTTGAAGCTGGTGTTGACGACAACCGAGCAGCCTGTGCGCTTCCTGAAAGCCTCCAGTAGCGCATGATATCGCGGGTTGGTCTCCCGGTGCACGGTCTGGATGCGAGCTGAGTAGTCTACATGGGTCACGGCGGGAATGTCGGAGCGCGCGACATTCAGCTTGTCTATGCCGAACAGATTCGTCTCTTCGGCGGTCATGTTGCGGCGGCGGCCGGGCTTTACGTCGGCGACAAGAAGCATGTAGGGGCTGTCGTCATCCAGCTCGAAATAGCGCGAGACGTCCTCCCGCAGCACCGAGGGCGCGAAGGGCCGGAAACTCTCGCGGTATTTGATGCGCAGGTTGAGAGTTTTCTGCATTTTCGGATTGCGCGGGTCGCCCAGGATGGAACGGGCGCCGAGCGCGCGCGGACCAAACTCCATGCGGCCCGAGAACCATCCGACGGCATCACCCTTGTCGAGGGCGGCAGCCGTCCGCTCGAACAGGTGGGCATCCGGCAGCACGTCATAGACCGCGCCGGCAGCGGCCAGGCGAGATTCGACATCCTTCTGGGCATATTCGGGGCCGAGATAACTGCCCTGCATGGCGTCCATGGCGCCATCTACATGGCGGGGCTGGCCCAGATGCTGATGCCAGGCGGCGAGCGCCGCGCCCAGCGCGCCTCCGGCATCGCCCGACGCGGGCTGGATCCAGATGCGCTCGAAGCGGCCGTCGCGCAGCACCTTGCCGTTGGCGACGCAGTTGAGGGCCACGCCGCCGGCAAGGCACAGATTGCGCGTGCCGGCAGTCGCGGCGATATCCCGGGTCAAACGCAACATGACTTCTTCCGTCACCGACTGGATCGAGGCGGCGATGTCCATGTGGAACTGGGTCAGCAGTTCGTCCGGCCTGCGCGCGGTCGCTCCGAACAGTTTGTCGAATTTAGGTGAGGTCATGCGCAGGCCGGTGGCGTAGTCAAAGTAACTCTGGTCCAGCCAGAAGCTGCCGTCGGGCTTCACGTCGATGAGGTTGTCGAGGATCAACTGCGCATATTTCGGCTCGCCATAGGGAGCGAGGCCCATGAGCTTGTATTCGCCGGAATTGACCTTGAACCCGGTGTAATAGGTGAAGGCGGAGTAGAGCAGTCCCAGACTGTGGGGGAAACGTATCTCGCGCTGCATGTCCAGCGAATTGCCGCGGCCAAGCGAAACCGAGGCCGTGGCCCATTCGCCGACGCCGTCCATGGTCAGCACCACCGCCTCTTCAAAGGGCGAGGCAAAGAATGCCGACGCCGCGTGGCTCTGATGATGTTCGGCGAAAAGCAATTTCGCGGCGACATCCTCGCTGCCCGGAAACGCAGCCAGCGCCTTTTCCAGGTTGCGGCGCTGGAACAGCTTGTCCTTCAGCCAGACCGGCATGGCAGTTCGGAAAGATGTGAAGCCACGCGGCGCGTTGGCCAGATAGGTCTCGAGCAGGCGCTCGAACTTGATCAGCGGCTTCTCGTAGAAAACCACATAGTCGATGCCGTCCAGCCCGCAGCCGGCTTCGGCGAGGCAATAGGCGACGGCATTGGCGGGAAAAGCGGGATCGTGCTTGCGGCGGGTGAACCGCTCTTCCTGCGCGGCGGCGGCGATACGCCCGTCTTCCACGAGCGCAGCGGCGCTGTCGTGATAGAAGGCGGAAAGGCCAAGAACTCTCATCGCGCGCCCTGCCCGTCGCCAGCCGATCCGGACGGCTCAGAAGACCGTGTAGATGAAGGGCGCCAATGCCGATCCCTGCGCCATGATGAGCAATCCGCCAAAGACCAGCAGCACCAGCAGGACCGGCAGCAGCCACCACTTCTTGCGGGTGGACATATAGGCGAAGAGTTCCCTGATGAATGACATAAACTACCGTTGCCGATCTGGGGCCGACAGGCGCGCCGGCCGGCTCGTGGACAGGATCAAAACTGGTTCCTCATTGACGATGGCGCGTCGGCGGCGCCGTCTCGCGGCATCCAGTAAGTCCCCTCGCCTCCCTGGCGCCTGCGGTGAAGCGGATCGCGCAGGGCATTCATCAACAGGCCGACGGGAACGAAGACAAGCACGAAAATGACGAACATGACCACTGGGCTGACGACGCGGTGCATCAGCAGCGAGAGGCGGAACCACACCCGGTTAAGGGGGCCGAGCAGCGCCGGACGCAGCAGGCTTGCAGCCAGGAAAGCGGCGGCAGCGGCGAGCAGGGTGAACATCAGGACCGCATGGCCTCGCAGCAGCACCGCCAGCACCAGGCATACGCCGGTGAAGACGAGCCCGGTCGAGCGCTCCGACGGCAGCGGCGGCGCGGCCGCGTCCAGATATTCATGGGTCTCCCTGCTCATCGATTGCCCCGCTCCCTTCGCGGCCTTCCGATTACAGACTTCCACAGGGCTTGTCGAGCGCGGGCGGAATCCGCCGTTTTTGCCTGTTCCTTCGGCGTTCAGACCATAGCGGGGCAGCGAAAGCGCAATAAGAATGCAGCATTGGCAAAGGCTATAATGGGCATCGACATTAGCGATTTGACTTATGGCTATCCGAACCGCTGTGATTGATAATGGCGTGTTCCCCGGCGCGTGGGGCATCGGGGGCGTGTTCATTTGGTTTCGCCAGGATCGGGAAAGTGCGTATCGCTAACCGCCGCTGTCATTCATCCGACATCGATCTTCGTTAGATGCCGCCTGTGGCGGCGCGCGGGGGCTGCACAACCACCGCGCCGCTGCGACAACGGCCAGCGCAGAAGCGTATGCACCTGAGCGTTCAATGAAGACCAGTCTCCGCGACCAAGCGGAGGACCAACAGGAGGTTGCAGTGATCAAACAGGTAATCAGGAAATTTGGACGGACCGCGGCGGGTGCGCTGATGGCCGCCAGCGTGCTGGGCGGCGCGGCGAAAGCCGAGGAACTAATTGTCTACACCGCGGTCGAGCCGGAAGAGCTGACCGGATTCGCCAAGGCATTCCAGGACAAGAACCCCGGCATCGAGATCAAGTGGGTCCGTGACTCCACCGGCATCATGACCGCCAAGCTGCTGGCCGAAGGCAAGAACACCCAGGCCGACATCGTATGGGGCCTCGCGGCCACCAGCTTGCTGCTCCTGAAGGACGCCGGCATCCTGGAGCCCTACGCGCCGAAGGGTGTGGACAAGCTCGATCCCAAGTACAAGGACGCCGCCAATCCCCCGTCGTGGGTCGGCCAGCGCGCCTGGATCGCCTCGATCTGCTTCAACACGGCAGAGGCGAAAGCGAAGAATCTGCCGGCTCCGACTTCGTGGCAGGACCTGACCAAGCCGGTCTACAAGGGCCACATCGTCATGCCGAACCCGGCTTCGTCGGGCACCGGCTTCCTCGACGTGTCGAGCTGGATCCAGATGTGGGGCGACGAGAAGGCGTGGAAGTTCATGGACGCGCTGCATGAGAATATCGGCGTCTACACCCATTCCGGCTCGGCTCCCTGCAAGATGGCCGGCAAGGGCGAGTTCGCCATCGGTATCTCCTTCGCCTACAAGGGCGCACAGCTCAAGGCAGACGGCGCCCCGGTTGACGTGATCGCGCCGTCGGAAGGCCTCGGCTGGGATCTGGAGAGCTTTGGCCTGGTGAAGGGGGCGAAGAACGCCGCAGCCGCCAAGAAGTTCGCCGACTGGTCGGTGGAGAAGGAGACCAACGTTCTCTACAACGAGGCCTACGCCGTCGTCGCCTATCCGGGCGTGGCCAAGCCGGTGAAGTTCTTCCCCGAGAACATCGAAGCCAAGATGATCAAGAACGACTTCGAATGGGCGGCGAAGAACCGCGCCGACATCCTGAAGAAGTGGGAAGCGCAGTACGGCTCCAAGAGCCAGCCGAAGAAGAAGTAGGCTCGTCTCGGCCGTCGCATTGACACAGGCCCCCGGCCAGTTACGCTGACCGGGGGCCATTTTCTTTACAGGACCGCAGGCGGCGGGGGGTCGCATGGTCGTACGCCAGAAGAAAAAGAAAAACGCGCCTTTTCTCGAAGTCGTCGGAGTGACCAAGAAGTTCGGCGATTTCGTCGCATTGCGCGACATCTCGCTGCATGTGGACGAAGGCGAATTCGTCTGCTTCCTCGGCCCGTCGGGCTGCGGCAAGACGACCCTGCTGCGCGCTATCGCCGGCCTCGACATTCAAACGTCGGGGCGCATCTACCAGAAGGGCGTCGATATCTCCGACCTGCCGCCCTCGGAACGCGATTTCGGCATCGTCTTCCAGTCCTACGCGCTGTTTCCCAACATGACGGCGGAGAAGAACATCGCCTACGGGCTGGTGAGCCGGAAGCTGGCGAAAGGCGCGATCAAGGCGCGAGTCAAGGAACTGCTGGAGATGGTCGGTCTGCCCGGCTCGGAGGAAAAGTATCCTTCGGCTCTCTCGGGCGGCCAGCAGCAGCGCGTGGCACTCGCCCGCGCACTTGCAACCTCGCCCGCAATGCTGCTGCTCGACGAACCGCTGAGCGCGCTCGACGCGAAGGTCCGCGTCCGGCTGCGGCACGAGATGAAGGAGCTTCAACGCCGGCTCGGCATCACCACGATCATGGTGACGCATGACCAGGAAGAGGCGCTGTCCATGGCCGACCGCATTGTTGTGATGAACCACGGCATCATCGAGCAGGTGGGAACGCCGTCGGAAGTCTACCGGCAGCCGGCGACGCCGCATGTGGCCGATTTCGTCGGCGCCATGAATTTCCTGCGCGGCGAAATCTCCGGTCGTGGCAAGGTGCGCGTGGGGCCGATGGAACTGACCATCAACGGCGCGGCGGGCAAGCTGCCGAAGGGGCAAAAAGTCCTCGTATGCGTGCGGCCGGAAGACGTGGCTGTGCGTGACGCCGCCTCCCAGCGCATCAACCGCTTTTCCATGTCGGCGAGCAGCATCGAGTTCCTGGGGTCGTTCTGCAGGGCCATACTCACGCCGCCGGGCGACGACAGCCAGAAGATCGTGGCCGACTTCTCCATCAATCTGATGCGCGATCTGGGCGTGCACCCGGGCAGCAAGCTCAAGGTGGCGCTGCCGAGGGACCGGCTGCGCGTTTTCCCGGTTCCGGTCAATCCGTCGGGACGATGAGCACCGCCGGCACAGCAGATATCGCCGCTGGCCCAGCCACGCGCCGGCTGAAATGGCTTACGGGCGAGTCCGCCATCATGCTCGGCGGAATCGTGGCGCTCAGCACGGGGCTGGTCGTTTTCATCGTTATCCCGCTTTACGCCATGCTGTCCAAGAGCGTGGAAGGACCCAAGGGCGACTTCGTCGGTCTCACCAATTTCGCCCAATATTTTTCCTCCGTGGGACTGGTCAACTCGATCTGGAACAGCCTGGCTATCGCCGCAGCCACCATGGCCGTGGCGACGGTT
>JAYZVT010000342.1:0-6129 GCA_036155355.1 Pseudomonadota bacterium | reverse complement strand
GACCTGCGTCTGGAACTCGAACAGATATTGCAGCGTGCCCTGGCTGATTTCGGGCTGATAGGGCGTGTATGACGTGAGGAATTCCGACCTTTGAATCAGGTGATCCACGGTAGCGGGCACGTGATGCTTGTAGGCGCCGCAGCCGACAAAAAAGGGCAGTGAGGACGCCGCACTGTTGCGCCCAGCGAGTGCGGAGAGTTGCCGCTCGACTTCCATCTCGCCGGTGTGCAGGGGCAGGTCCGGCAGCTTCTTCTGGCGGACCTTGGCCGGTATGTCGGCAAACAGGGAATCGATGCCCGGCACGCCGATGCTGGCAAGCATCTCGGAGCGGTCGGATGCGGTATGCGGCAGGTAGCGCATCAGGCAAGTCCCTCGACAAAGGACTTGTATCCCGCCTCGTCCAATAGGCCCTCAAGCTCACCTTTGTCCTTGAAACGTAACTTCAGGAACCAGGCTCCGCCCTCCGGGTCCTGGTTCACAAGGCCCGGATTTCCCTCAAGGTCCGGATTGGTCTCGACAACCGACCCGGAGACGGGGGCATAGACTTCAGCAGCCGCCTTGACGGATTCTACGACAGCCGCCTCGTCGCCCTTGTTCAAGGATTTGCCCTTTTCCGGAAGCTCCACGTAGACCACGTCGCCAAGCTGGCCCTGGGCATACCGGGTGATACCGATAGTCCCGACATCGCCTTCTATGCGGATGTATTCGTGATCCTCGGTGTATTTCACGTCTGCCATCGGTTGCTCCTCGATGCGTATGGGACGGTAGTGCGGGTCAGGCTGACCGCGCCTTGTGATAGCGATGCGGCACGAATGGAAGCGCGGCGACGCGGGCTGGACGCACCTGTCCGCGCACGATCAGTTCAAGCGCAGTTCCAGCTTGCGATGCCGCCATAGGCACGTAACCCATGGCCACAGGTGCGCCGAGCGATGGCCCGAAGCTACCGCTGGTGACGGTTCCGGCTTGCTCATTGTCAATGCGGATTTCGGTCCCTTCTCGGGCGGGCGCCTTGCCGTCCGGCCTGATACCGACACGCAGCCGCGAAGGGCCCTTTTCCAGTTCCTTGAGGATACGGGCGGCCCCGTTGAAGCCTCCTTCCTCACGCCGCCGCTTGCCGATAGCCCAGGCGAGATCGGCCTCCACCGGGCTCGTTGCCGTGTCGATGTCATGGCCGTAAAGACACAAACCCGCCTCCAGCCGCAGGGAATCGCGCGCGCCAAGGCCGATCGGCGCGACGTCCTCGTGGGAGAGCAGCTTACGGGCGACTCTTTCCACCTCGCGGGCGGAGCATGAAACCTCATAACCATCCTCGCCCGTATAACCTGAGCGGCTGATGCGGCATGCAATGCCGTCAAATTCCGCACGGGCGCCGGTCATGAAGCCCATGTCCCTGGCGGCCGGGCACCAGCGCGCGAGAATCTCGGCAGCTAGCGGCCCCTGAAGGGCGATCAGCGCCAGGTTGTCGGCGCGCTCCAGCTTGACGCCATTCGGCAGATTGTCCTCCAGGAAAGCGTAGTCGGCCTCCTTGCAGGCGGCGTTCACGACAAGCATGAGGCGTCCATCGTCCCCGTCTCCCTCCAGCCGCGTGACCATCAGATCGTCGAGGATGCCGCCCTTCTCGTTCAGCAGCATGGTGTATCGCAGCCGGCCGCGCCCAAGCTTCACCAACTCACCCGGCACCAGTTTTTCGAGCGCCCTGGCGGTGGCCTCGTGGCCGGGGCCGACAAGAAACGCCTGGCCCATGTGGGATACGTCGAACAGACCGGCCTTCTGGCGCGTGTGCAGGTGCTCGCCGAGAATGCCCATTGGATAGTTCACCGGCATTTCGTAGCCCGCAAACGGCACCAGCTTGCCGCCCAATTCCGAATGAAGGGCGTGCAAGGGGGTCCGCAAAAGCGTTGTCTTGCCGGCAGGAGCGTCCGCAGCGTTCATTGCATCCAGGCTCCGCAGTGACGTGGGTCCGCGCAGGCGGCAAAGGCCGCCGGCGCGCCCCCTCTGTCGCGGAACCTGAGAGATTTCGCCAAACGGCCCACGCGGCCCTCAGCTAATCCCCTTGGGTGAGCCGTGGCAGAATTCGCGCACGGCTGCTTTCCAGAGTGCCATCCTCCTGCGGCCCGTTTGCCTGAGAGTTTCCGGGGCGGTTGCTCCTTCGGCGCCGGCGCCGGGCCGGTCTCTCCCGCAGGGATCGTATGGCTATGCACCGCCGGATGGCGGCGCGGTGATGATAAGTACTGCCAAAGGGGTGTCAACCGCGCCCTTGGATGGACTGAAGAGGAATTCGGGAGGAAACAGCCGGTCAACCGCGGCCGGAGGCACTCTGGTCGAAGGCGACATAGACGACGTAGTCGCCCGGAACCGCGCCGACGGGCACCGCGACCGTGACGTCCTTGACGATGGAAAAATAGCCGACCGGGTCGCCGTCAGTGATCGTCACGGTGACCTTGTGGGGTTGCGTGCTTATGATATTGCGCTGCCTGTCCGTCACATAGACGACGATGGGCAGGGTCACGACGCCGGGCTGGCCGCGAGGACCAAGCAGAACCTTGCCGGCAATGCCGTATTTGACCTCGACGCGATCGGGCTGGACGCTGCATTCGCGCGCGACCTTCGTGATCTCCCCGCGATGCCTGATGGCCAGCGCGTCTCCCGTCGCCTGGCCCTCGTAGTAAGTGATGAGCCGGTCCCGCGGCCAGATGTTGATGAGCGGACAGGTCAGGCCAGCTACCGAGACATCTATCGGCCCCGCGCCCTCGGTCTTGGCGGCGTCAAGCAGCCGTTCCTCGGAAACGGATGTGGACCAGGAATTCTTCTTGGTCGGCTTGGAGGAACCGAAGGGATTGGAAAGGTGTGTGACGGCGCATCCCGCGAGCAGAAGCGCTGAAAGCACTACCGCGGCAAACCGGCCGGAAACCCGGCAAGAACCACTGCCAGCAACTCTCACTCGCCCCGTCCATATTCTTGACAGGCTTCGCCCGCAAACCTGTATAAGCATCCCAAGCGAAGCAAATCCGCCGCGATGGGCCATCGCTCCGCCGACAGCCCGGGTGAACCTATCCGGCGTTATCGGACACGGCAAGCACCGATTGCCACACCCCTTACCCCGGGACCCGAGCACCATGACTGAAGGCAAAATAAGAGCAAAAAATGGTCATGGGGACCAAATTGCCGTGAAGCCGGCACTGACGATCCTGCTGGCCGCTCCGCGCGGATTCTGCGCCGGCGTGGACCGGGCCATCCAGATCGTCGAACAGGCGCTGGAGAAGTTCGGGGCGCCGGTCTATGTGCGCCACGAGATCGTCCACAACCGCTATGTGGTCGAGGATCTGCGATCCAAGGGCGCGGTGTTCGTGGAGGAACTGGACGAGATTCCCGACACGGACTCACCCGTCGTCTTTTCCGCGCATGGCGTGCCGAAGTCGGTGCCCGAGCAGGCCCGGCGGCGCAACCTTTTCTTTCTCGATGCCACGTGTCCGCTGGTTTCCAAGGTGCATGTGGAAGCGGAACGGCATTTTGATCGCGGACGCGAGATCGTGCTGATCGGCCATGCGGGTCATCCGGAAGTCATCGGCACCATGGGACAATTGCCCGACGGCGCCGTCGCGCTGATCGAGTCGGCACAGGATGCCGAAGCCTTTCAGCCGCGCGATCCCGGCCGCCTCTCCTATATCACGCAGACCACACTCTCGGTGGACGACACACTGGAGATCGTAGCCATCCTCAAGCGGCGATTCCCGCTGATCGCGGGGCCGCACAAAGAAGACATCTGCTACGCCACCACCAATCGACAGGACTCGGTGAAGGCCATCGCGCCGCGCTGCGACAGCGTCATTGTCGTGGGGGCGCCCAACAGTTCGAACTCAAAGCGGCTGGTAGAAGTGGCGAAGCTGGCCGGCTGCCCACAGGCGTTCCTTGTACAGCGCGCCAACGAAATACCATGGACACAGCTCGAGGGCACGTCGACGCTCGGCGTTTCAGCAGGCGCTTCTGCGCCCGAAGTGCTGGTCGACGAGATCATTGACGCTTTCCGTGCCTGCTACGATGTCACCGTAGAGACGGTGTCCACTGCGGACGAGAACATCGCCTTCAAGCTGCCGCGCGAATTGCGGGACGGCTCTGGGCGGTGACATGGCGGTCTATACGGAAGTCTCCGACGGCGAACTGACGCGGTTCATCGGCCGGTACGATCTCGGCGAGCTGTGGTCGTTCAAAGGCATAGCCGAAGGCGTAGAGAACACCAACTATCTGGTGCGGACCGAGAAGGGGCCGTTCATTCTCACGCTGTATGAGAAGCGCGTGAAGGCAGAGGACCTGCCGTTCTTTCTCGGCCTGATGGAGCACCTCGCCGCCAAGGGAATAAGCTGCCCCACGCCGGTGCGCGACCGTAAGAACGCCATTCTTGGAAAGTTGGCGGGACGTCCGGCCGCGCTGGTCACGTTCCTCGAGGGGCTGTGGGCGAGGCGGCCGACGACGAAACAGTGCGGCGCGCTCGGAGACGCCTTGGCTCACCTTCATCTTGCCGGCGCGGACTTTTCCATGCGGCGCGCCAATAGTCTGTCCGTACAGGGCTGGCGTCCTATCTTCGTGGCCGCTCGCGACGACGCTGACAGCATCATCGCCGGTCTGGGCGAGGAGATGGACCGCGAACTCAATGGCCTGGAGGCGGCCTGGCCGCGGGGGCTGCCGGAAGGCGTCATCCATGCTGACCTGTTCCCCGACAACGTCTTCTTTCTCGGGGACCGGTTGTCGGGATTGATTGACTTCTATTTTGCCTGCAATGACATGCTGGCATACGACATCGCCATCTGTCTGAATGCCTGGTGTTTCGAATCCGACATCTCTTTCAACATCACCAAGGCGCGAGCGCTGCTGCGTGCCTACAACGAGGTTCGCCCGATCACGCGGGAGGAACTCGAAGCGCTGCCGGTACTGGCGCGTGGCGCGGCCATGCGCTTCCTGGTGACGCGGGTGTATGACTGGCTGAATACGTCAGAGGATGCGCTGGTGCGCCCGAAGGACCCGCTTCAGTATCTGCGCAGGCTGCGCTTCCACCGGCGAGTGAAGTCATCGCGCGACTACGGGCTCGGGGATCACTGAAAATGACGGCAAACGACCGAGTGACAATTTTTACCGACGGCGCCTGTTCGGGAAATCCGGGACCCGGCGGATGGGGCGCAATTCTCAGAATGGGCAACAATGAGAGAGAATTGAGCGGAGGCGCCCGGGAAACCACGAACAACCGCATGGAAATGACGGCCGCGATCGAGGCGCTCGGCGCGCTGAACCGCCCGTGCAGGGTGGATCTGCATACGGATTCCAACTACCTGCGCGAGGGCATCACGAGTTGGATACACAACTGGAAGCGCAATGGCTGGAAGACATCCGACCGCAAGCCGGTGAAGAACGCCGACCTGTGGCAGAAGCTGGAAGACCTGCGCAATATGCACGAGATCCATTGGCACTGGGTAAAGGGCCATGCCGGACACCCGGAGAACGAGCGCGCGGACGAACTGGCGCGCGAAGGCATGGCGCCCTACAAGCGTTGAGCGATGTCGCCTGCCCCCTACAGGCGTTCGCTACCGGCAAGTCCGCAGCCTAGAGTGACTTCAACAAATTCTCCGCGCTGGAAATCTCGGCTTTGCCCGGTGCGTCTTCGATATTCAGCGCTTTTACCACGCCGTCTTTAACCAGCATTGCGTAGCGCCGCGAGCGGGTGCCGAGGCCGCCGGCGGATGCATCGAACTCCATGCCGATCGCCTTGGTGAACTCCGCGCCGCTGTCCGCCAGAAACCGGATCTTGTCCTTGGCACCGGTGTCCTTGGCCCAGGCATTGAGCACGAAGTGATCGTTCACGGCGATGCAGACGACCTCGTCCACGCCCTTGGACTTCAGTGCGTCCATCTTGTCCAGGAACCCCGGCACGTGTTTGGCGTGGCAGGTCGGAGTAAATGCGCCAGGCACGGCGAACGCCGCCACGGTCTTACCGGAGAATATCTCCTTGGTCGTGATGTTGGTGGGACCGTCAGCGGTCATGATCTTGAATGTGGCTTCGGGAAGCTTGCTGCCTACGCTGATGGTCATCCGTTTCCTCCATGTAACAATTCCGGCGTCTCCGGCGTCGGGCCGGATTTC
>JAYZVT010000341.1:0-2635 GCA_036155355.1 Pseudomonadota bacterium | reverse complement strand
GGCTGACAAAGCGAACGGCCGGGCGCTGGCCCGGCCGCCATCATTGATTGCTGTGCGTATCGTGCGCCTATGCGGCCTTCGGCGCCTTGCCCGCCAGAACCTGGTCCGCCGACTTGCCGGTCAACTCCGCCAGGTGGTCGAACTTGGCGCTGTAGGTGCCAACGCCCGACGTGGCCGAGCGCAGTTCCACGATCAGCGTCTGGATCTCCATTTCGGGCATGTGCGCCTGCACCAGGTCCCAGCCGTGCCAGCCCGGACGGGCATCGAAGCCCAGGATCTGTCCCCTGTGACCGGAGATGATCTGGTTGATGCGCGCCGTTGCGTCACTGGGCACGGCGATCTCGACCGCCATGACCGGTTCGAGCAGCACGGGTCCGCATTGCGGCATCCCTTCAGACATGGCTATGCGTCCAGCCGTGCGGAACGCCATGTCGGAGGAATCGACTGAGTGCGACGACCCGTCGATCAGCTCAACTTCGACGTCCACGACGGGAAAGCCGAGTGGACCCGAGGCAAGATAGTCGCGCGCGCCCGCCTCGACAGAAGGTATATACTGCTTCGGTACCACGCCGCCGGAGATGCTGTTGACGAAGTTGAAGCCGGCCCCACGCTCGCGCGGCCTGATTTTCACCACCACGTCGCCGAACTGCCCGTGGCCACCCGACTGCTTCTTGTGGCGGCCGCGTACCTCGACGCTGCGGCGGATGGTTTCCTTATAGGGCACGGTGCGCGGTGCAGTCTGGGCCTCCACGCCATATTTGCGGTTGAGCCGCTTCAGCGCCACCCGCAGGTGCATCTCGCCCTGGCCCCACAGCACCATCTCGGCCATCTCCTGATCGTGCGACAGTGACAGCGAGGGATCCTCCTCGATGATCTTGGCGATGGCCGCCGTCATCTTCACCTCGTCCTTGCGCTCCTTCGCCACCACGGCGAGACCGAACACCGCTTCAGGCGGCGCCGGCACGTCGATCTTCGGCATCCTGCCCTTCTCGTGGGTCAGCAGACTGCCGGTCTGGATCGAGTCGAGGCGTCCAAACCCAACCGTATCCCCTGGCGCCGCAGGGCCGCGCTTGGTTGGCTCCTGGCCCCTCAGGGAGAATATGCCGGAAATGCGCTCCTCCTTGCCGTCAGAATAGAGGCTGTCGCCGTCCTTGAATTCGCCCGCCAGCACCCGCGCCACGGACAGCTTGCCCGCGTGGCTGGTATGCAGCGACTTCATCACATAGGCGGCGGATGGCGCGTCGGTGAGGCCAAGTCGGCGCGCCGTGTCGGCGACTGTCGGCGCTTCGTGCCGTAACGCCTTCATCAGCCGCAGAATGCCGTAGCCTTTATCCGCCGAGCCAAGCAGCACCGGGCAGATCAGACCCTCGCGCAGTTCCTTGGCCAAGTCGTCGAACACGCGGTCGCGCGGCGGTTCGAGGTCTTCCAGCAGCTGCTCCATCAGTTCGTCGTCGTAGTCCGCAAGCTGCTCCAGCATGGAGAAGCGCGCGTCCTTCTTGATGCCGGCCAGAGACGCGGGCAGTTCGACCACTTCGCTCGCTTGGTGCTCGCGATAGATGAAGGCCCGGTCAAGCGCCAGGTCCACGAAGCCGGTGATGATCTCGTTCTCAGAAATGGGAATCTGGCGCAGCACCAGCGGCTTCGTGCTTGCTGGCTGCAACAGGTTCAACAGGTCGTGCAGGGAAATATCGCCCTTGTCGATCTTGTTCACGAACAGGAAATGCGGAATGCCGCGGTCTTCGAGCTGCTTCAGGATCACTTGCAGCGCCGCGACCTTCTTGTCGTCCGGCTCGCACACGACGATCGCGGCATCGCAACCCGCCAGCGCCGCAGCCGACTCGTACTGGAATTCGATCGAGCCCGGACAGTCGATAAATGTATAAATGTCCCCGAGGAAATCCGTCTGGGCCACGTTGGCCTCGACGCTCATGCCTTGGTCGCGCGCCTCGGGCGACGCGTCCCCGATCGTGTTCTGTTCGGCGATGGTCCCTTGACGCCCGATGACGCCCGTGCGCGCGAGGATCGCCTCGAGCAGGGTCGTCTTGCCGCTAAGATAGGGACCGATTAATGCAATGCAGCGGGGACTAGTGCCTCCCTGGCCCTGTTGCTGGCCCATTGTCGTCTCCTCCCATGACATTTTCGCGGTGCGGCAACCCGCGCGGAGACGATCCGGCGGTCGCCGGAACCCGTATCGTGTCAAGGGAGGACGCGGCTGGCAAGCCCCCGCCGCCAAATCACCGCATCACGCGGATTTTCATCAGCAGAAGGGAGACTGAGCCAGCAGCGTTCGGCGCATCAGTCCCAGTCGATCTCGATGATGCGGCCGGTGGCGATGTCGATTTCGATTTCCGCCTTGCGGCCATTGGCATGGCGCGCCTCGACTTCGTACACGCCGTCATCCTTGTCGATGTCGTAAATGCGCACGAAACCATGCTGCGCGAGCAACGCCGGGACATCGGCACGCGATACCGGATGCCCATAGGCGTAGCCCGCCTGGTGGCCGTAATGGTAGCGCTTTGCTTGTCCGTCATGTCCGGCCTTTGCCGTTCCGGCGGTGAGCGCCAGCATCGCGACTGTGGCAAGGGCGAGCGGGCGGAGCGTGTGAAGGTTGGTCATGATCTGTCTCCTGGGAAAT
>JAYZVT010000340.1:0-5050 GCA_036155355.1 Pseudomonadota bacterium | reverse complement strand
CTGCGTGTTTATTCGCACTCTTTCACCCACCCTTCGAACGCTCCCCTCCAGCACATACCGCGCTCCCAATTCACGGCCGATCGTACGTATGTCCACGGTTTGCGCCTTGTAGGCGAATGACGAGGTTCTGGAGATGACTATCAGGCCCGAGAGCCTCGAAAGGTCGGTTGTCAGGTCCTCGCTCAGACCGTCCGAAAAGTACTCCTGTTCCTTGTCATTGCTCAGGTTGACGTAGGGAAGTACCGCAATCGAGGGCTTGTCGGAAACCGGGGCACCGACCGGCGTGGCCGGCGGGACACGACTCCCGGCCACTTCGACCGGGCTTGACCAGAACTGAAACCAGGCTAGTCCCGCAGCGATGCACGCCAAAGCAATTATCGCCGCGACCGGTATCGTCCACGACCGTTCCTCTTGAGTATTGTCTGCGGACTCGGTCGCTATATTGCGCGCATGCTCATCGACACTTATCTCCCAGACAGTGACCGGCTCCGCGATGTTCTTGACCTTGCGCTGTCCCTGCGCATTGAACGTGAGCTTCAGCTTTCCCCTCACCTGTCCAAAGGCGCTTTCCGCAATGCATATGCCTCCGGGTTTGGCGATTGATTCAAGCCGCGCCGCGATGTTTACCCCATCCCCGAATATGTCGCCGTCCTCGAAGATCACATCTCCAACATTGATACCGATGCGGTAGAGGACCTTGCGCGCGTCCGGTAGGCAGTCGTTTCGCGTCTGCATCGCGCACTGCATACCGACTGCGAAGACCACCGCATCGACTGCGCTGGAGAATTCCATCAGAATGCCGTCGCCCATGAGCTTGACGATGCGGCCGCGGTGGCGAGTTGCCAGCGGCTGGATGACATCCTTGAGATTGATCCTGATAGCGGAAAGCGTTGCCGCTTCGTCCTCTCCCACCATTCGGGAGTAACCGACGATATCGGCGGCAAGAATGGCAGCGAGGCGGCGTTCCATCCGCGTTCCCTCTCCCGGCCGCGATGTTACAGGGAGGTCGGGCTCCGATCCACTGCGACCACGGGCACGCCCGCCGCCGAACCGTGGTCGGCGCGACGTACACAACTGCGACAACACGACACTGTGATTCCGCGCGCCGACAACCCTCGAGTGGCCGCAATTTAACGCTTTGTTAGCCGCGCCACACTACTGCCCCGGTTTGAGCCGCGCAGCGCCACATTGCTGGCGCGTCAAGGCCAAGAAACCCGTGTTTCCTACCGCTCCGGGAGCAAAGGGCTTAATTGCAGGGGGATTGCGAAGATGCGGCACGACCGGTCACGGGGCGTTATCTGCCAGTATGCAAGGGATTTCCTTTGCGGGCTTCTGGCGATCCTGGCAGTGGTTGCCCTCGCCACGCTGGATATGCGCAGCGCCCACTCGGCTGAACCATCTGCCTCCAGCATTCCGGCTGTCAATTCTGCAACCCTCCATGTCGGCGCCTTACAGGCCGAAAGGATCAGCAGCGACATTCATATCGAGGTGACGGGCGGCATCGCCCGCGCTTCCGTGACCCAGATATTCCGCCGTCCCGCCGGACAGCCCTCGACCGCGCTGTTCCTGTTTCCATTGCCAGAAGCTGCATCCGTTGACACGCTGAGCCTGAAGATCGGCGACCAGACCATCGAAACTGGCATCATTTCTGTCCTCAAGCCGGTCCGGCCGGCCGCCAGGACAGTGGAAGCCGCACCGGCGTCCCGGCTTCCCGAATTGTCAGCCGGGCAGTTCGCTGTCTCCATCCCCGACATCGGCTCGGCGGAATTGATAACGGTGCGATTCCAGTACCAGCATGTGATCCAGCCCCGCTCCGGCGTCTATTCGCTGGTATTTCCGCTCGCTGGTGATGACCCTGAGTCGGCGAACACGCCGGAACGCGTTTCGCTGAGCGTGCATCTGGCCGCCGGCTTCGACATCGGCGATATCGGCAGCCGTCACCACGTCGTTTTCATCCGTCACATCGGCGACCGCGAGGCAGTGCTCACCTTGGCCGGCAGCACATCGGACGGCCGCGACCTGGAAATCGCCTGGGCGCCTAAGGCCGCCGCTGCGCCGCAAACCGCCATGTTCGTGGAGGACGCGGGCACGGCTGCCTATGCCATGGCCATGATCGCACCGCCCAAGACAAATGTCGCCATGCAGCGCGAACTTGTCTTCCTGCTCGACACTTCCGGCTCCATGACCGGCGTCGCCATCGATCAGGCGCGCGCCAGCATCGTCGCGGCCATCGAGCGTCTGGGCATCCACGACCGTTTCAACATCATCCTGTTCAACGAACAGCTGACGCCGCTGTTCGATGGTCCTCGCGACGCCAACCCGACCAACTTCGCTGCCGCCGCTGATTTCCTGCGCCGCATCGAACCTCATGGCGGCGGCGACATGCTCGCCGCCATCAGCGCCGGACTGCGCGAGGCGAACCGGGAAGAAACGTCCCGCCTGCGCCAGATCATTACCATTACCGATGGACGCATCGCCCCGCGGCCGGAGATGTTCGCGGAGATCGCGGCCCGGCGCGGCAAGGCAAGAGTCTTCTTTGCCGGCATTGGCTCCGCTCCGGATGCGCGCCTGCTCCAGCGTGCCGCGCATATTGGCCGCGGCGAGGCGCACAGCGTCGCGGACAGGAACGGCACCGGCGACATGCTTGACCGGCTGCTGGCTCGCATCGAGCGTCCGGCAATCACCGACCTGAAGATTGTCTGGCCAGCCGACGCCCGACCCGACGTCTCGCCCGACCCGCTGCCTGACGTCTACGCGGGCGAGCCGCTCATGATCGTGTCACGGCTGAACGCGGCCAAGGGCAAGGTGGTCCTGTCCGGCACCATCGACAACAAGCCCTGGAAGGTTGCGCTCACGCCCGCCAGCGTCATGCCCAAGTCAGGCCTTTCCCGCCAGTGGGCACGCAACAAGATCGCCCTCATCGCGGCACAGGGCCTGTCCGGGAAGCCGGCGCAGGAGACCCTCGAAGCGATCGGCAAGATCGCCCTCGCCCATGCCATCGCCAGCCCGGCCACCACCTTCGCCGCCACCGAATCCGGCGCCGGCAATCCGCCCATGGCATTGTCCGTCCGCCAGGGCGGCATTGCGGTATCGGGGCCCGCGGCCGCCGACTCAGCGGCCATTGCGTCTGGCGCCAAGAATGTCTCGCACGTGGGCGACGACGCCCAGATGCTGGCATCGCCTGCGGCTTCGCAGACCAATTATCTGGCCATCATCGCCATGTCGCTGCTGTTCGCCGCCATGACCGCCTTGACCATGGCGCTGTGGCGGCAGCTCCGCCGGGCCTATGCGCCCGCGCCACGACGCCGCCGATACAACTAGGGCCCAGGCATAGTCTCGCTGCCGCAGCCCGCATAGACTGCGTCCCCTCAACAACGCGGCAAGGGCGGTATGACGCAGGACCAATCACATTCCTATGCACTGCACGTGCGCTGGACCGGCAATCGCGGCAGCGGCACGTCGGCCTACGACGCCTATTCCCGCGACCACGTGATCTCCGCCCCTGGAAAACCGGACTTGCACGGCTCGTCCGACCCCGCTTTCCGCGGTGACGCCGCATGCTACAACCCCGAGGAGTTGCTCGTTGCCTCGCTATCCACTTGTCACATGCTCTGGGTTCTTCATCTGTGCGCGCAGGCAGGCATCACCCTGACCGGATACGAAGACGCACCTGAGGGTAGGATGAGCCTCGGGGCCGACGGCGGCGGCCGCTTCACCTCCGTAACCCTGCGGCCCCGCGTCAGCCTTGCCGCCGGCGCGGACAGGGATCGGCTACCGGAGATTCACGAGGAAGCGCACAGGCTCTGTTTCATTGCCAATTCTGTGAACTTCCCCGTCAACTGCGCGCCCGCGCCCGCTTGACGGCCTTGCGCCCGCGTACCAGCCCGAACTGCTTGCGCCAGCTCTCGGGCAAACGCCCCATGCGCCTGGCGACGTCACGCGCCACCGGAAGTGTCTGCTCGCGCAGGAAGCGGCGCACCTCGTCGGGCATCTTCGCCTCCTGGGAGCGGTTGTAGCGGCGCTCCAGGCCCTCGAACCAACTCTCCTCGAACCGCACGCCGAGGAAGGCGCTGATGCGCGCCAGCGCCCCCATGCGGTCCGCATGGATGTCCTCGTAGAAGCCCGTCCAGACGTGGCCCTTGGGAAACACCTTGTCGAGTGCGTTCAGCACGCTCGCATAGTCGCCGAAGGCGCGGAAAGTCGGATCGGACGCAATGGCGATGAGCTGCTCCGGCGGAAGTCGCGCTGCGTTCAGCCCTTCCACGCGGCAGTGATGCAACAGCTGCGACCAGGCGCGCGTGACCGGATCACGCATGATGTAGATGACCCGCGCCTGGGGTGCGAGCCGGGCAATGTGCCGAAAGCCCTCCTCCCCCAGAAGCGCATATTCCGGTGTCGCCTCGCCTGCCATGCGCCGTCCGCCGCGCTCCCGGAACAGGCCCGCATACCAGTCATCATCGAGTGTTTCCGCCATGTATTCGCGGTACCAGGCCCGTTGCGGCCAGAATTCGCCCGCGCGATGCCATTGCGTCAGCAGCTTCTGGAGAAACTTTCTCTTGCGCGAGCGCCGCTTGGAATCGCGCAGATGCGTCGTGATGCCCCTGACGTGATCGAAATAATGAATCTCCTTCACCGGCGTGAAGAAGATGTCCGGGTGGCGCGAAAGCATTCGCGCGAGCCAGGTGGTGCCAGCCTTCTGCGCGCCGACGCAGACGAAATAATCGGCGATCTGCGGGGGCCTGCTCATCGGCGCCACACCTGGGTGGCGCGGCCAACGCCACCATACCTTCGGGAAAGCTGTGATAGACTGCCCGCCGACGAATCGGTCCTAAAGGGAGATATGGCCGTGAAACTCAGCCCGCCAACGAAGATCGCCTTCAACATCTCTGTCATACTCGGCATCGTCGCGCTTCTGCTTTATTTCGCCGGAGTCTTCGGCGTCGTTTCCGGCGGCTTCGCGGCTGTAGCGCATCTGGCGCTGTGGGTGGCGGTCGCCGCATGGGCGGTCTTGCTGGCCGGCGTCAGCATGAAGGGCGTCTAGCTCCGGATC
>JAYZVT010000339.1:0-6458 GCA_036155355.1 Pseudomonadota bacterium | reverse complement strand
CCCGGCGCGATCATCGTGGACCTGGCGGCGGAGCGGGGCGGCAACTGCGCCGTCACCGAACCGGGCAAGGTCGTCACCCACAAGGGCGTGACGGTCATGGGCAAGCTCAATCTCGCGGCCGAGATCGCGGTCAACGCCTCCAGCCTCTACGCGCGCAACCTCTACACGTTCATAGAGACGATGATCGACAAGGAAAAAAAGACGATCGCCGTCAACTACGACGACGACATCGTCAAGGGAACGCTGATCGCCAGGGACGGCAAGCTTGTGCATCCATCCCTCGTGGACAAGGGAGGCAAGTGATGAAAAGGCTCGGTACTTTCCTGTCGATCTCGCTGGCGATCCTTGCCGCGATGTCCGCTCCGGCCCTTGCCGCTGGCAGCAGTGACGTTGATCCCTTCGTCTTCCGTTTCGCCATTTTCGTGCTGGCGATCTTCGTTGGCTATTATGTGGTCTGGTCGGTGACGCCCTCTCTGCACACGCCGCTGATGTCGGTCACCAACGCCATATCGTCGGTGATCATCGTTGGCGCGCTGCTGGCGGTGGCGGTGGAAGCAGCCGGCGGCTTCATGGAAGGCGCGAACTGGACCGCGCGCATCTTCGGATTCCTCGCTCTCGTCCTTGCTGCGGTGAACATCTTCGGCGGTTTTCTCGTCACCCAGCGAATGCTGGCCATGTACAAGAAGAAGGAGCGCTAGGCCATGACCGCCGATGTTGTTGCGCTTCTCTATCTCGTCTCCGCCGTCCTGTTCATCCTGGCGCTGCGCGGGCTCTCCCACCCTGAAACGTCGCGGCGCGGCAACTATCTCGGCATGGCCGGTATGGGCATCGCCATTGTCACGACGCTGGCTTCCCATCCGCCCGCTGATTTGATCGCCTGGGGTCTGGTCATTGTTGGCCTGGCGTTAGGCGGCGGCATCGGCGCGACCATCGCGCGGCGCGTGGACATGAAATCCATGCCGGAACTGGTCGCGGCTTTCCACAGCCTGGTTGGCATGGCCGCGGTGCTTGTGGCAGCGGCTGCCTTTTACGCGCCGGCAGCCTTCGACATCGGTTCGCCGGGCACGATCGCCAAGGCGAGCCTGGTGGAAATGTCCCTGGGCGTGGCCATCGGCGCCATCACCTTCACCGGCTCGATCATCGCCTTCCTGAAGCTGTCGGCGCGCATGAGCGGGGCGCCGATCCTGCTTCCGGCGCGGCATGTCATCAACATCGCGCTGGCTCTGGCGCTGGTCTATTTCATCTATGGTCTCGTGGTGTCCCAGGCGGAGATCGACTTCTGGCTGATCACGGTCATCGCGCTGGTGCTTGGCGTACTCATCATCAGTCCCATCGGTGGCGCCGACATGCCGGTGGTGATCTCGATGCTGAATTCCTACTCGGGATGGGCGGCGGCCGGCATCGGCTTCACGCTTGGCAACACCGCGCTCATCATTACCGGTGCGCTGGTCGGCTCCTCGGGCGCGATCCTGAGCTACATCATGTGCAAGGGCATGAACCGCTCCTTCATCTCGGTGATCCTGGGCGGCTTCGGCGGCGAGGTTGCCGGCCCGTCGGGCGGCGACGGGACGCCCCGCACCATCAAGCAGGGTTCCGCCGATGACGCGGCGTTCATCCTCAAGAATGCCTCCCGGGTCATCATCGTGCCGGGCTACGGCATGGCGGTGGCGCAGGCCCAACACGCGTTGCGCGAACTGGCCGACGGTTTGAAGAAGGCTGGCGTGGAAGTGAAATATGCCATTCATCCCGTCGCGGGCCGCATGCCCGGCCATATGAACGTGCTGCTGGCGGAAGCCAACGTGCCTTATGACGAGGTGTTCGAGCTGGAAGACGTCAACAACGACTTTCCGCAGTCGGATGTCGCCTATGTCATCGGCGCCAACGACGTGACCAATCCGGCAGCGGAGGACGATCCGTCCTCGCCGATCTACGGCATGCCGGTGCTGCAGGTGTGGAAGGCGGGAACCGTCATGTTCAACAAGCGTTCTCTGGCATCGGGCTACGCCGGCATCGACAATCCGTTGTTCTATCGCGACAACACCATGATGATCCTCGGCGACGCCAAGAAGATGACCGAAGAGATCGTCAAGGCGCTGTAGCGGGCGTCAGCGCACTTTTCGGCGCAGAGCAACGGAGCCCAAATGCAGACTCTCCTCTGGCTGGTTGTCGTCTATGCCGCCGTGTGCGTGGTGGCGTTCTTCGTCAACCGCATGTTCATGTACTTCCCCGATCCCGAGCGCATCGCGCCGGCAGCGGCCGGTCTGGAGACGGCGGAGGAAGTGGAATTCGCCTCAAGCGACGGCACACGGCTCGTGGCCTGGCGGGTGAAGGCGCCAGCCGGAAGGCCGACTGTGCTTTACTTCCACGGCAACGCGGCAAATGCGGCGACGCGGGCCTACAAGATCAAGATCATCGCCGAGTCCGGCTATGGCGTGTTCTATCTGAACAACCGCGGCTATGGCGGCTCGCAAGGAGCGCCCAGCGAACCGGCGAACGTCACCGATGCATTCGCCGCCTATGAGCACCTCAAGGGACTTGGCGTGAAGCCCGAGGACATCTTCGTCTATGGCGAGTCGCTGGGCTCGGGACAGGCGGTGAAGCTGGCCGCCGGAAAGCCGGTCGCGGCCGTCGGCCTGGAAGCGCCGCTGCAATCAACGGTCGCCATCGGCAAGCAGACCTACTGGTTTCTGCCCCTCGGGCTGATCCTGCGCGACCGCTACAACAACGTGAAGAATATCCGCGACGTGCATGTGCCGGTGGTCATCGTCCACGGGCGGCATGACGACGTGATCCCACTCTCGCACGGCCAGGCGATCCACGCGGCGGCGAATGAGCCGAAGAAATTCGAGCTTGTGGAAGAGGCCGGCCACAGCGACCTGTTCAATCGCGGAGCGTGGGAGCGCGTTGACAGCTTCTTCGCCAGTCATCGCGGCAGCAAATAGACAACCGCGCCGGAGGGTCTCCGGCGCGGCTGCCTGAAATCCAAAAAAACGCGGCTGTCTAGCGGCGCGGTCCACCCGGGCCCGACGTGCGGCGCTTGGCGCTGACGACGCCGCTTTCGCGCTGGGCGCGCTTGCGGGCCAGCTTGCGCGCGCGACGGATGGCTTCCGCCGTCTCGCGGTCCTTCTTCTCGGAAGGCTTCTCGTAGTAATTGCGCAGCTTCATTTCGCGGAAGATGCCTTCACGCTGCATCTTCTTTTTCAGCGCCCGCAGCGCCTGATCGACATTGTTATCGCGGACAACGACTTGCACGCGGCAAATCTCCAATTTTCCAAAGGCTGGGCTTCAAGGGCCCGCCGTGACGCGCCAGAAGGCGCATTCGCGGCCCTCATCGTGGCGTCCGTGTATCAAAAGCGGCAGGGGATGTCCAGTGGAGGGGGCAGGGAAACCGCGCGGGAATCCGCCGATTTGCCTGGCACGGGGCTTCAGGAGAGCGTGCCAAGGGGCAGGATGCGGGTCACGTGCCCCATCTTGCGGCCCGGCCTGGCTTCCGATTTGCCATAGAGGTGCACCCGGTTGGCGGGATCGGCGGCGAGGTCGTGCCAGCGTTCTGCGTCGGCCCCGATCAGGTTGGTCATGACCGCGTCGCTGTGGCGGGCGGAAGAGGGCAGCGGCCATCCCGCGACGGCGCGGACATGTGCCTCGAATTGGCTGGCGCCGCAGCCGTCCAGTGTCCAGTGCCCGGAATTGTGGACGCGCGGTGCGATTTCGTTGGCGAGCAGACGCGGTCCGCCATCGTTGCAGACGAACATCTCCACGGCGAGCACGCCGACATAGTCGAGCGCGTCGAGAACCTTGCGGACGATGGCGTGGCCCTCGGTCTCCAGTCCCTCTGCGACGCGGGCCGGAACGCGGCTCTCGGCGAGGATCTGGTTCTCATGCCGATTCTCGGTGAGGTCATAGAAGATGCTCTCGCCGTCCTGGCCGCGAGCCGCGACAACCGAGACCTCGCGCTCAAAGGGCACGAAGGCCTCCAGCACGGCGGGCGCTGCTGCAATGTCGCGCCAGGCTTTCGCGGCATTGGTATCGCCGTTGATGCGCACCTGTCCCTTGCCGTCATAGCCGAAGCGGCGGGTCTTCAGCATGGAGGGCCGGCCGATCCGGGCAATGGCATCTTGCAGTCCCGCCTCGCTGTCCACGGTGCAAAAGTCGGCGATGGGTATGCCAAGCGACGACAGGAACGCCTTTTCCTCGCCACGGTCCTGAATGACCCGGAGCGCAGATGGAGACGGGAAGACCGGCGTATAGCGGGTGATGATCTCAAGCGCCTCGACGGGCACGTTCTCGAACTCGAAAGTGACGACGTCGCAGGAGCGGGCGAAACGGATTAGCGCGGCCTCGTCCGTGAACGGCGCGCAGACATGGGACGTAGCGACGCGGAAGGACGGCGCGTCAGGCTTCTCGCAATAGATGCGGGCGTCGAGGCCGAGCTGCGCCGCCGACAGGGTGAGCATGCGCCCGAGCTGGCCGCCGCCAAGAATGCCGATGGCGCTGCCCGGCCTGAGCGGCGGCTCAGCCATTGCCGGCGGGCGCTTCTGGGACGGAGTTGCTGCGCGCTTCGCGCCAGGCGTCCAGCCGTTTCGCCAGGGCCTGGTCAGACAGGGCAAGCACCTGTGCCGCCAGTAGGCCAGCATTCGCCGCGCCTGCCTCGCCGATGGCCAGCGTGCCCACGGCGACACCCGCTGGCATCTGCACGATGGACAAGAGGCTGTCATGGCCGGAGAGCGCGCGGCTTTCAACCGGCACGCCGAAGACCGGCAGGGGCGTCATGGCAGCGGTCATGCCGGGCAGGTGGGCGGCTCCTCCCGCGCCGGCAATGACGACCTTGAGCCCCCGCGACTTTGCGGAACGGGCGTAGTCGTAAAGCCGGTCAGGTGTGCGGTGCGCGGAGACGATTCGCGTCTCGTAGGCGACGTCCAGTTCGTCCAGCACCTCGGCGGCGCGCTTGAGCGTCGGCCAGTCGGATTGACTGCCCATGATGATGCCGACGACGGGGGATTTGCTGGCCATGTGCCGGAGACTTTCCTGAAACCCGGAAAGCGCGGGATTATAGGAGCGCCGCCCCGGATGACAAGCATGGCGAATGGACTTGTGGTTAGCGGCGCCGGGGACGCATAGTGAACGGAATGTTAAGCCTTGCGGCGCAGTGATCGGGCTGGGGAAAACCCGACTCGGCGGCACCTATCGGGCGGCGGAACAATGGCGGCATCGCAAAAGCAGAGGCGGCGGGGAAGCGCATCCGCGACGCCGGCGCAGCTCAAGGGCGCGGAGGGCAGCGAGCGCGCGAAGCGCCGCGCCAGACGCGCGTCCGGGCTGGCGGTCGCGGACATGCCGACCGAGGTGCGTTCGGAAGTCATGCGGCTCATGGACGAGCTGGACAGCCTCAAGGCCGAGCTGGACCAGGCGCGCCAGCGGGTCAACCAGCTTGAGACCATGGCGGACGAGGATCCGCTGCTGCCGGTGCTGAACCGGCGCGGTTTCGAGCGGGAACTGGCTCGCGCGATCGCCTATATGAAGCGCCACAACACCACCGACAGCTTGGTCTATTGCGACCTGGACGGCTTCAAGGCCATCAACGACACGCTTGGCCATGCGGCGGGCGATGCGGCGCTGAAGCGGGTCGCGGACGTGCTGATCGGCCAGTTGCGGTCGTCCGACATCATCGGCAGGCTCGGCGGTGACGAATTCGCCATGGTGCTGCACCACGCGGACGCCGATGCCGCTGAGCGAAAGGCCGCGCAGCTTTGCGCCGCACTGGCCGCCGACCGGTTTAGCCATGAGGGCAAGCCGGTGGCGCTCGGCATGACCACCGGGACTACCCAGCTCCTGGAAAGCGACAGCGTCCAGTCGGCGCTTTCGCGGGCTGACCGGCTCATGTATTCGCGCAAGCGCAGCCATCGCGCCGGCTGATGTTGGCCGCTTCTCCCGTCAGGCAATGATGTCGGGCAGGAGCTGATCCTCGATTCGCGAGATCTCGTCCTTGAGGCTGAGTTTCTGCTTTTTCAGCCGCTTCAGGCGCAACTGATCAGCGCGTCCGGATTCTTCCAGCGCGTCGATGGCGCTGTCCAGGTCCCTGTGCTCCTGCTTCAGCCTGGCAAGAGTCTCCCGGAGAGCGCGCTCCTCTTCCTCGTCCATCCGCCGCCCCCGCGTGCGAAATAAGGAATTGCCTCAAAATCTTAACCAAGGCGGCTCACGGCCGGGCGAGTTTGACCGCCCCGTTCCGGCCGGTAGCCGAGTGCGGTTTATACCCCGAGCGGTTAGACAATCGGCAAACTATTTGACACAATAATGACTCCAACGGCGAACCACGGAGGTGACTATGGCGCTAGACGCACATCTCGTTGAGTTGGCAGATCGGCATCGGATGTTGGAGAAAAAGATAGAGTCGGAAATGGCGAGGCCGAGTGCCGACGAGATCAAAATAGCCGAGTGGAAGAAGAAAAAACTGCAGCTTAAGG
>JAYZVT010000338.1:0-8442 GCA_036155355.1 Pseudomonadota bacterium | reverse complement strand
CGGTTTCGCGCGCGCCTGCGTCTTCTTCGCCGAGGCGCTGATACACCCGCATTGCGCGGCGCATGTCCGCCACCGTCACCGCATGGTCGTCATGGTCGTCGCCTTCCTCGCGCCGGATCACCGCCTGAACGATGCACAGAACGAGAATGAACACAGCCGGAAGCAGATCGATGGAAATGGCGCCGGCCCAGCTCGGCAGGAAGTCGGTGGCATAGAGCAACACGGCCTCCGGCGTCGAAAGCGGCGTGAAGCGTGCGGACATCGCCTCTGGCCGCTTCAGGATATCGTCGGCCGCCGCCGATAGCGCCTTGGACTGCTCCTTGATGGCACGCTCGACATTGCCAACCACTTCCGTTTGCCGCGCGGCCAGTGATGCCGTGCTGCCGTCGGCGACGGGCGCGATGAAGGAGCGGCTGAGATCTTCCGCCGCCCGCTTCACCGCCGGCGCGATGGAGGTCTGCTTGAGGCCGGCGATGACGCCGGTGAGCGCCACGGCTTCCTCCGCGAAGGCATTGCGTCTCGGCTCGATCGGTCCGGTCGAGGAGACGATCTGGCGCATCTTGGAGAGATGCTGCCCGCCCTGCTCGAAAAGCGATTTTACTTGCGTGCGCGACTCCCGCACCTCGTCCGCGAGCCCGCCAAGCTGGCCGGACATCTGCGTCAGCAGCTGCACCACCGTGCCGCTGCCCGACGTGCCTGTCAGCGATCCGGACTCCCGTTCCTGCGCGGCAAGGCGCGCGAAGCGCTGCGAGGCGAGCTGTATGTCGGGCAGCAGGCCTTGCGCGGCGAGCGCGGTGTTGTGCGCTTCGTCCAGCGTTTGCTGCGCCTTCTCCGTGTAGGTCGCCATGTGCTGGGCAAGAGCCGCGGACCCGGCCAGCGCCGCCGCGTTTAGCCATGACGACATGGCGATGATCATGGCGCTCCCGAGCACCATCGCGCCATAGAGCCAGCGACGGGCGTCCGCGTGCCGCACATGCGGCAGGAAGCGGATCATGTAGGACCAGAAGGCGTAGATGCCTACCGAAACGGCGGCGGAATAGATGATCGCCCCGAAGAAGACCAGGCTCGACGACCCCGACAGCAGGCCGCGGACGCCGAGATAGGTATAGACGCCGCTGGCCAGCGCCAGCACCGCGAGCGTGATTTTGGTGGTGGTCTCCAGGCGGGAGAGACCGCCGCGCAAGGCATGGGACATTGAACTACGAACCCTTCTTCTGTGCGGGTGCCCCCCGAACCGCTGCTACGTACCGACCGGCGAAATCCGTCAAGAATCCGCTGCTTGGCCCTATAATGCGTTCCGGCCCCGAAGGCTCCCGCCCGGTTCGCGGAGCGCATCTTGCAGCAAAGGCGGGCACCTGTAAAACCGGCGGCAGGTGCCGGCGGCGCACCTCAGCACTCACGGAAAGACTGCGAATCTCGTGGACTACGTCAGCATCATCCTCAGCATGTGTATCGGCAACACCGTGGCATGGGTCCTCGCCATCTACACGGATACGGGATCGCGCCGGCTGCTCTTCAATGTCATTGCCGGATCGGCGGGAGCGGCGCTGTGCGGGCTATTGCTATTCTGGATGATTCCGCCTTTCGCCACTGCCGGATTGCTCATCGCCGGTCCGCCCTGCGCCTGGGCGGCGATTGCAGCAGCGCACGGACTGCTGTGGCGTTTCCGCCGTGGCGGCGGGCAGGGGTCCAGCCCTCTCGCCTGAAGCCAGTTATTGCGGGAGCCGGTCTGGACTCCGGCTGCGTTGCGCCCCACTTCTCAGGGGATGCCTGAGATCGAACTTGCCTATTACCTCTGGGCCGTCCTGCTGCTGTGCAGCGCCTTCATGGCCTGGTCACTCAATTTTTTCGCCCTGCCAGGAAACTGGATCATCGTCGGCCTTGCCGCGGCTTTTGTCGTCATGGTGACGCCGCAGGGCGCGGCAACGGGGCTGACATGGCAGGCGGTGGGCCTGCTGGGCGCGCTTGCCCTCGGGGGCGAATTGCTGGAAACGGCGGCCGGCGCCTTCGGCGCGGCGAAGCAGGGCGCGAGCAAGCGCGCCATGGCGCTCGCCATCGCCGGCACGATCGCGGGCAGCCTGATGGGCGCGGTCGGCGGTCTGCCGATCCCGGTGGCCGGACCCATCGTCGGCGCCCTGGTGGGCGGCGCGGCCGGCGCATTCGCCGGGGCATATATCGGCGAAATGTGGAAGCACGGCCGCCCCGATCACAGTGTCAGCGTCGGCTGGGGCGCGCTCGTCGGGCGGCTGCTGGGCACCGCCGGAAAACTGCTTGTCGGCCTCGTCATGCTGGTGTCGCTCGCCATCCACACGCTCTAGGATCGCATCGGTGGCCAGGAGCGCGTGCGCCTGCCGACTTGATCGCGGCCGCCAGTATCTGCAAGGGAGACATGTGATGCTTGACTGGTTTCTCATTGCCGCCGTGACGGCCGGAGCCGCCTTCGGCGGTGAGTATGCGCGACGCCGCGCCATGAGGGCGGGCCGGATCGCACATTTCCAGCCGGTCTGGTCATGGCGGCTGCTCACGGTTCTCGGCGCCATGGGCGGCGCATTCTTCATCGAGACCGCCCGCATCGCTCTCTCCCATCCTTCCGAACGCCATGTCTGGTATCTGAGCGCCGTCAGCGTCTTCACCTTCGTGGTCGTCTCGGTGGAGATGGCGCTGGAGCTGAAGCACGCCAGAAAGAGACTGCCGGAGGTGATGAACACGGCCTCGTGAATGCCAGTGGCATTGTCCGGACATGGATTTGCGGTTCAATGGCCTGAACATCAGGAAGGATATGCCCATGTTGACGCGCCGCGATCTTCTGACCGCCATTGGCCTTGCCGCCGCCTCGGGCCTGTTCCTGTCGATGGGGAATCGTCTTGCACGGGCCCACCACGGATGGGCCTGGGCAACGGATTCAGTTTTCGAGATCACTGGCAAGATCACAGCGGTCAAGCTGGGCAATCCTCACGGCGAACTCATCCTCGACGTCAACGGCGAGAGCTGGGAAGCCGAGATCGGCCAGCCCTGGCGCAACGAGCGCGCCGGTCTCACCGATGCGCTGCTGGCTGTTGGCACCGAAGTGACCGTCTCCGGCCGACGCGCCAAGGATCCGGCGCAGAAGCTCGTGAAGGCCGAGATCGTCACCATCGCCGGCAAGGCCTACAATCTCTATCCCGACCGCCGATCCTGACCGGCGCGCGGCCTTGGCTCACCGGGGGTGACTTGCTCGACCCGTTCCTGACCACGCTTGAGCAACTGCCGCTCGCCGCTGCGTTGCGCGGCTCCACCTGGCTCTATCCGCTCGTCAACGCCACACACATCATCGGCATTTCCCTGCTGTTCGGATCCATCGTGCCGCTCGATCTGCGCCTGGCCGGCTTCTGGCCTTCCATCGATCTCATTGCCCTGCGCCGCGTCCTCCTGCCCGTGGCCATCTTCGGAGTGGTGCTCGCGGCGGGCAGTGGAGTGCTGCTGTTCCTGCCCAAGGCCGCGGACTATGCCGGCTCCTTCTGGTTTCTCGCCAAGATCTCGCTGGTCGCTGCAGGTCTCGCCAACGCGCTGCTGCTGCGCAGATCAGCCGAATGGCAAGGCAAAGGCGAGGGCTCATGGCCCCGCATCGCCGGCGTCGCCTCGCTGCTGCTGTGGACCGGTGCCATCGTCGCCGGCCGCCTCGTCGGCTACTTCGATTGAGCAATTGTGACCGGGCCTCGCGTTGAAATTTCCGCCGTCCCGGGTCACTCTTGCTCTATCGGATCGGGCGTAGTGGTAGCGAAGGGGTGATGTGATGGCAGTTGGTCGTTTGCAGACTTGCTTGCTGGCCTTCGCCCTTATGATCGCCTCTTCCGTATCCGCCGCCGCCGCGCCGATCACCAGCCGCTGCCTCGCCGTGGCGCAGAATCTGCTTCCCTTCATGCGCGTCGCCTACACACCTGTCGCGCTTGAGGCGGACGAAGTGCGCCTTACATTCGTCGGCCATTCCACCTTCCTGATCGAGTCGCCGCAGGGCATCCGCATCGCCACTGACTATGCCGGCTGGCACGGGCAGGGCGGCTTGCCCGATGTCGTGACCATGAATCACGCCCACGAGACCCACTACACCGACTTCGTCGATCCCAAGATCGGCCACGTCCTGCGGGGCTGGAACCCGCAAGGCGGCCATGCCGAGCACAGCGTCACCGTGCAGGATGTCTTTATCCGCAATGTGCCGACAAATATCCGCCGCTGGTCGGGCGGCACCGAGGTATCGGGGAACTCCATTTTTATTTTCGAGACAGCAGGTCTGTGCATCGGCCATCTGGGCCACCTGCACCACGAACTGACCCAGCAGCAGCTCGCCCAGATCGGCCAGCTCGACATCGTCATGGCCCCGGTGGATGGCGCCTACACGCTCGATACCGGCGGAATGCTGAAGGTGCTGAAGGAACTGCATGTGCGGCTGGTGCTGCCCATGCACTATTTCGGACCGACCACGCTGGAGCGCTTTCTTACCGCGCTCGGCGGCGAATTCGCGGTGAAACACAACGACACGGCTTCGGTGGTCGTCTCGCAGAAGACCATGCCCGATCGCCCGCAGATTCTGGTGCTGCCCGGCTACTGAGCGTTCCGGCAGCGCTATTGCACCACCCGCAGCTTCGCGCGCCCGCGCGCCTTGAGCAAATCCAGCCACCCGCTCAGGCAATCTGGCCCGGCCCGCTCCAGTCCCGGTCCCCAGCGCATAGTGTCAGTGCGCAGCTGCGCGTGCTCCACGCCCGCGGCCGAAATCTCAACGGCGTGGCCGATAAGCCAGCGTTCAATTTCCTCGTTGCGGAACTCGATATGGAACTGCAGGCCGAGTACCTTCGGCCCTGCGACGAACGCCTGGTTTTCCGTTTTCGCCGTCGAGCCCAGGCGCACGGCGCCCTCCGGCAAATCGAAAGTGTCACCATGCCAGTGCAGCACTTGCCAGCTGTTGCGCCCCAGGGGCGCCAGCGGCGAAGAGAGACCTTCTGTAGTCGGCGTCAGTGGCCCCCAACCGATCTCTTTCGTCTTGTTGGGATAGACCCGCGCGCCCATCGCCCGCGCGATGAGCTGCGCGCCCAGACAAATGCCGAGCAGCGGCTTGCCAGCCTTGAGCTGCCGTTCGATCAGGCGCAATTCGTCGGAAAGGAATGGATAGGCCGCCTCCTCATAGGCGCCAATGGGGCCGCCAAGTACGATCAGCAGATCGGGCGCATCGCGCTCGGGGGCAAGACTGTCCACGCCGGCGTCCCTGTAGCGCACGTCGTAGCCGCGCCCCGCGAGCACTGGTGTGAACGTGCCGAGATGCTCGAAACCCACATGCCGGATCGCCAGCGCCTTCATCCGTGCCTCAGCTTCAGAAACACGAGTGACGCCGCCACGCACAGCGTGATCGCATTGGAGATAATGAGCGGGGCATCGCCGATCAGAAGTCCGTAGACCAGCCACAGCGCCACGCCGGTGACGAGGATGCCAAAGGTGGTCAGCGAAAGGTCTCTGGTCTGCCGCGTGCGCCAGGCGCGTAGCGCCTGCGGCACGAAGGCCGCCGTTGTCAGTGACGCGGCGACAAATCCGATCAGGGTAATCGTGGACATGGGACTGAAAGCTTGAAATGACCCGCCTGCGGTCTCGCCGCGCGGACGGGGCCCGCCTCCGCGCCGCCGCGAGAATACTCCAGCCGCCGCGCCGCTGCGAAGGGGGATTGTGGCGCGGACGGTCGGTTTCACACCGTTGCGACGGCGCCATGGCGGCGGAAATCCGCGGCCCCCTCCAGCCGACCGTCGGCCGCGCGCCGTACCGCGTGGACTCCGCCGAAAAACATGTTTGCCTGCGGCCAGTCGCGCGCGTCGGGATAGGCTTCCGTCAGGTCGTCCAGCTGTTCCTGCCCCCATCCCGCGCTGAACCCCTCCGCCTCGTAGCTCAACGTCCCGTCCCGCTCGACATGCAGCCGCGCCACGGCCACTGCGTCGTCAAGGTCGAGGCCCCGGTCGAGCAGATGCGATATCACCTGGAGCAGCGCCGTGCGGATGCGGTTGGATCCGCCCGATCCCAGCGCGGTGATCGAGCCGTCGTCCGCGCGCAGCAGCGTTGGCGCCATCATGCTCGACAGCCTCGTTCCCGGCGTCCAGTTGAAGAAGCCTTGCGGGTTGAGGTCTTCCTCCCCAAGCATGTTGTTGAGCATGAAGCCATGGTCACCCACCATCAGCCCGTTGCCTTCTCCATTCGAGATGGTGACGGCGGCGGCATTGCCCTCGCCGTCGATGATGCTGATATGGGTGGTGCCACGGCTCGAGCGAGCATGCGAGCGCAGCTCCGCGAGGTGCCAGGCAAGCACGTCATCGCCGAGCATGTGTTCCGGCCTTGCCTCGCGAGCCTTTCCGGTCTCCTCCATCACCCGCGCCATGCGCAATGCGGTCGGCGCGCGATCGGCGCCGGGAAGCCTGTCGAGCAAGGCCAGCCCGAAGGCGATCAGGGTGCCACCCGATGACGGTGCGGGATTGAGGAGGATATAGCTGGACCGGTGACGCCGCTTCAGCGGTTCGCGCAGTCTCGTGCTGTAGCCCGCGAGATCGGACAGCGTCAGGTGTCCGCCTTCGTCGCGCGACTGGGCGACGATGGCACAGGCGATCTCGCCCTCGCTGAACAGTGATTCACCCTCCCGCCCCAGCGCCTCCAGCGTCGCGGCAAGCCTGGGGTTGCGGAACGTTTCTCCCGTGCGCAGCAGCGTACCTCGCGGCGCGAACAGCGCCCTGGCGCCTTCGCTCGCGGTCAGGATTGGCGCAATCACCGTGAACAGGTAAGCGTGGAAGGGCGTCATCTCCACGCCGTCGCGCGCCGCCGCGATGGCCGGTTCCAGCAACCGCGTCATCGGCATCCGGCACAGATTGCGATGAATGGAGAAGGCGCCCTGCACGAAACCGGGAACGGCGGTTGCGCCCGCGCCAATGTGAAACTCCTGCGTGGCCGGACCGAAATCCGCGTGGATTGAATGAAATCCCGCGTCTTTGCGCGCAAGTGGTTTTGCTGGCGTCCGGGCGAAAAAGTCGTAGAGCGTATCGGCTCCGGAGGCGGCCTCATGCGCCATGAGAAAACCTCCACCGCCAATGGAGGCAAGCACGGTCTCTGGCACGCAGGCCGTGAACATGGCCGCGACCGCGGCGTCGAAAGCATTGCCGCCTTCGCGCAGAATGTCGGCGGCGGCTTGCGCGGTAACGCGGTGTCCGGCGGCAACCATGCCACTTCGCGATGTCATGGGACCCGCCCAGGGCGCCCGGCGCCACGGCGGTTCATGCACCGCCGCGCCTCACTTGCACAGGCTGGCGAGGGGAAAGGCGATGACCGCGTTGTTGGTGGACTCGATGGAGAGCTTGCCGTCCACATTCTTGAACAGCAGGTCCACCGCGTCGCCTTCGTCGATGCGGCCCTGGTCGAGATCGACGCCCTGCTGGGCGCTGACGCGCACCTCGCGGAAGATGCGCTGTCCCGAACCGTCCTCGACCTTGTTGACGAGCGTGATATCGCGGATGATGAGCAGCGGGGAGCCGCGCAGGTCGCCCGGTCCGCCGTCGAAGGCAAACAGGAACTTGCCCGAGGCGTTGGCATTGGTGCGTACAACCGCCGCGCCCCAACCCTGCCTGCCTGGGCGCAGCATGAGCTTGCCTTTCTGCTTCTCCGAATACTCCTCGAAGCTGAGACTGTCCCAGGCCATGGGCACATAGCTGTCGGGCTTCACCAGGAAATTTTTGTTCATCAGGCTCTCGAACTCGTCATAGACCACGGCGCAGTCGAATGGCCCGGCATGCGCCGTTGGCGCGGCGAGCGCGAGGCATAGGGCGGCGGCAAGCAGTCTCGCTTTCATCATCATCCGGTCCTGTGTTTGCGCGTCGCAGGGAAGGCGCAAAACATGACAAATTTGCGGTCCTGCAGCCAGCACGGATTTCACCGCGGGCCGGTGGCGCGGTCTGGCCGCGATGCCACCCAGGCCCAGGCGATAAACGCAAGCTGAAAGGGAATGCGCGCCCACAGCAACGCCTCGGGAATGCGCGTGGGCGCCAGCGGCTGGATATCGTTCAGGGCCATGTGGACGTTCGCGGGCAGTACTGCGATATACAGCAGGATCAGGCCGACGCCGGCCGCCGCGCGCAGGCGCGTGACAAGCAGCGCGAGCCCGCCCGCGATCTCCAATGCGCCAGAAAGCAGCACCAGTTCCCGGTGCCAGGGCAGGTAGTCGGGCATCACCGCCACATAGGACGGCGTGTGGAGAAAATGCAGCGTGCCCGCTGTGGTCATCACTGCGGCGAGCGCCAGCCTGAGCGCTGTACGCCACTGGGCCGAGTTATTTTTTCCCATATTTTTCAATACGGAACGCCGGCACGGCTGGATCATCGGTGGCCCGCATGGCGCCGCGCGATCCCGTGAAACAACCGGATTCCGGCCTCAAATGGGCCATTTTCCGCG
>JAYZVT010000337.1:0-3216 GCA_036155355.1 Pseudomonadota bacterium | reverse complement strand
CTGCTGGACAAGCTGCAGAAAAATGCCATTCCACTGGCGCACAACGGCAAGACGCTGGGCTTCTGGATGTCGGCAATTTGGGATCCCCGGCGTCACATGTCAGCGCAAGCGGAAGACTTCATCGAGGAGCTTTACACCGCAACACGCGACCACTACCCGGGCAAAGCGTTCAATCTCACCGGCGTTGCGCAGAGGGCCTAGCATGAGCGTTTATTCTCAGACCCGGTACTCCTTTATAACTTCCGGATCAGGATCGCGGCCGAGACCCGGCCCGGTTGGCACGGCGTAGCGCGCATTTTTCGGCACGCCATCGTCTCCGTAAATCTCGGCTTCAAAATCACAGAACAGGCGCTCGAAGATCGGCACACCATGCTGTGCCGCATTGATGTGAATGGTTGCGACCTGCCCCGGCCCGAACAGGGCGCAATGCGGCACAAACTCGACCCCGCGCGTCTCGCACAGAGTTGAAATCTTGAGTAGTTCCGTCACGCCGCCGGTCTTGGCGACATCGGGCTGTGCGATGTCAATGGCACCGGCATCCATCATGGCAACGAAGTCGTGCAGGCTTCCCGCGTTCTCGCCGGCGGCAATGCGATGCCGGCCAGTGGCGCGCACCCGTGCAAGACCGGTGTAGTTCTCCGGCGGCCAGATCGGTTCTTCGAGCCAGTCAAGACCCAATTGCACCAGCTCACGGTCGTAGCGAAGCGCCTCCTCCGTGGACCAGGGACAGTTGGTGTCGAGCGTCACGGTAGCCTTGCCGCGTGCTGCGTCCACTGCGGCCTTGATCTCCGGCATGGTGATCTCGTGCAACTTGATATTGCGGTAGCCGCGCTCGATGGCCTTCCTGGTCCACTCTACCACCAGCTCCTTCGAGCCATAGCGCATGAGGCTGGCATAAACTTCGACCTCGTCCGCGTAGGCTCCGCCAAGCAGATTCACCAAGGGCTGGCTGCAGCGTTTGCCTGCGATGTCCCAGAGGGCGATGTCCACGGCCGAAATGCCATACATCACCTGACCGACGCGGCCGAAATTCTGCAGCTCGAACTCCAGTTCAAACTTGATTTTCGATATCTGTCGCGAATCCCGTCCAACCACCAAAGGCAGAACACGGTGGTCTAGTACGGCCTTCAGCCCCATGTCCCGATTGCGCGAAAAGGCCTCGCCCCAGCCAACGAGGCCATCCTGCGTCTCGAGCCGCACCAGCATGATGTCGAACTCCTGGCGAGGATTGCCCCCGAAGCTCCATGGCGGCGTCCCGCCGGACTCGAATGGGATGGAAACGAGGATGCTTTCAGCCTTGGCGATCTTCGACATGCATGAGTTCCCGGAATGTTATCTGAGCGGAAGTCAACGGGCGCCTCCGACGAATGGCAACAGCTTTTGATAGACCCGTGCGCTTGCCGGTGTCGACACGCCGACCTGCTTGCCGAGACGAACGACGGCGCCGGTCAGATACTCCAGCTCCAGCGGCTTGGCGCGCAGCAGGTCCATGAGCATGGAAGCCCGCCCATCGGGCGGCACGCTGTCAAGCAGCGCGCTCATGGACGCTTCGGTGCCCTCACTCAACTTGGCCCCCTGGATGCGCCCAACAGCAACTGTTTCTCTTACAAGTTCCTCGAACAGTTTGAGCGCATCGGGATTTGCCCGGATCTCGCCCACACTGGCGCGATAATAACTGCCCGTACCCGCATGAGGCGTCACAAAGCAGAACTTCCGCCACAGCTGCGTCGGCATGTCCTGTTCCAGCATCGCCTCGATGCCGGGTACGGAGAGAACGGTGAGCATGTCTCGCGTACGCTGTGTTGGTTTACCTGACGGCTCACCGAACTGGATGCGGGTCAGCGGCGCGCGCATGACGATCTCGCCTGGTTTACCGATCGTCACGAATATGTAAGTGGCGCCGGCCAGGACGTTGCCTCTGGAGAAAAATGGCGTGATCTGCTCAGCGGCATCGATTCCGTTCTGCAGCGACAGGCCGACGGTCTCCTTACCAATGAGAGGTCCGGCCTCGGTCAGGATCGTCCCGGTATCTGGCCTCTTGGTGCAGACCAGAACGAGACCGGCGGTCTTCCCCGGAGTCCGTGGGTCGAATAACACCGGATTGTCCAGATGCAGCTCCGGCTCCACCCCGGTCACGGTAATACCATTCTGCCTCATCGCTTCTCGATGGGAGCCGCGCGCCATGAATACGACGTCGTGGCCTGCGCGAGCGAGACAGAGTCCGAAATAGGCGCCAATAGCGCCGGCACCGGCAATGGCCACGCGCATTCGTGATCCAATCGAAAGTTTGTTTGCGGCAGACAGTCTGGTGCGTGCGCCGCGCCCGCGTCAACGCCGCGGTCGTCCGAAGGCCGGCCAATTTCCTGATTGATATCCATCGAATCCCGGCATGTGCTATTGGCCTGTGGAAGAGGCAAGATGTCACCTTATGTATTGGATCGGTGGATGAACAAGACAACCAGAACTTCGTCGTCATCGGCGACGGCCAAAAGGTTGACAGAAGCAGCGATCCGCTTTTCTGCCGACTATCTCGCCCCTGCCGCAGCCGACTGGGAAGCTGCAGGCGAGGTGCCGCGCGAGGCGTTCCGCGAGGCTGCGCGCCATGGCCTCACCGGCGTGCTGGTGCCGCGTGAATTTGGCGGCCAAGAACTGGGCTTTGCCGAGGCAGTGCCCATATTGGAGACACTCGCCGGAGCCAATGCCGCCTTCGCCTTTGCACTTTGGGTGCATAACAATTCAGCCAACGCGCTTGCTCGCAGCGCCGGGTCCACGGCCGCGAAGGATGTTCTTCCCGCAATGCTGTCCGGCGAGAAGCTGGGCGCCTTTTGCCTTACGGAACCGGAAAAGGGCAGTGACGCGACGGGAATCACGACATTTGCGAAGGAAAGCAAATCCGGCTGGACCCTGACCGGTACGAAGTCGTGGGTCACCAATGGCACCCGGGCCGACCTGCTGACGGTCTATGCCCAGACCAAGAAGGGCGCAGGGGCGCGCGGTATCGCCGCCTGTCTGGTCCGCGCGGATTCGGATGGCTTCTCACGCGGCGAAGCCTACAGCTTGCCGGGAGCCATGGCTTTCGGTCTTAGCGACGTGTCGTTCGACAAGTGCCGGATTGCGCCTGACGCCATTCTGTTGCCACCGGGCGACGGCTTCAGGGCGGCGATGACGGGGATCAACCAGGCCCGCACCTTCGTCGGCGCACTGTGCTGCGGAATG
>JAYZVT010000336.1:0-10100 GCA_036155355.1 Pseudomonadota bacterium | reverse complement strand
CGCGCGAGGGACTGACCTGCGTTCTTTCGGTGAAGGTTCCGGACCCGAAGTTTTCATCCCAGACCAAGGACAAGCTGGTCTCCTCGGAGGTCAAGCCAGTGGTCGAAGGGGCGATGGGCGAGGCGCTGTCCCAGTGGTTCGAGGAGAACCCGTCCGAAGCGCGCGCCATCGTCGCCAAGATCGTCGCGGCCGCGGCCGCGCGCGAGGCGGCGCGCAAGGCGCGCGAGCTGACGCGGCGCAAGGGCGCGCTCGACATGGCCAGCCTTCCCGGCAAGCTCGCCGATTGCCAGGAGCGCGATCCCGCCAAGTCCGAGCTGTTCCTGGTCGAGGGCGACTCTGCCGGCGGTTCCGCCAAGCAGGCGCGCAATCGTGAATTCCAGGCGGTACTGCCGCTGCGCGGCAAGATCCTTAACGTGGAGCGCGCCCGCTTCGACAAGATGCTGTCCAGCCAGGAGATCGGCACGCTCATAACCGCGCTCGGCACCGGCATCGGCAACGACGAATTCGATTTGTCGAAGCTGCGCTACCACAAGGTCATCATCATGACCGACGCCGACGTGGACGGCGCGCATATCCGCACGCTGCTGCTCACCTTCTTCTACCGGCAGATGGGCGCGCTCATCGAGCACGGGCATCTCTATATCGCCCAGCCGCCGCTCTACAAGATCAAGCGCGGCAACTCCGAGCGCTACCTCAAGAACGAGCGCGCGCTGGAGGACTACCTGATTGACGCCGGCCTGGAAGAGGCGGTGCTGAGCGCCCGCGGCGCCGACCGCGCCGGGCGCGATCTGCGCGACATCGTCGAGACCGCGCGCCAGGTGACGCAGATCCTCGAAGGACTGCATAGCCGCTATCCGCGCTTCGTTATCGAGCAGGCGGCGATTGCCGGCGTGCTCAATCCGTCCGTGCTGCAGGACGAAAAGCAGGCTCAAGCCGCCGCCGCCTATATCGCGCGCCGTCTCGACGCCATCTCGGAAGAGACCGAGCGCGGCTGGACGGGCGAGGCGCTCGAGGGCGGCGGCATGCGCTTCACCCGCGAGATCCGCGGCGTGACGGAGTCCCATCTGATCGACGGCCCCTTCATCGGCACGTCCGACGCGCTGAAACTCGACAAGTTCGCCGCGCCCTTGCAGGAGGTTTACGAGAAGCCGGCCACGCTGCGCCGCAAGGACTCCGAGATACCTGTCTTTGGGCCGACCAGCCTCATGGAGGCGGTGCTGGCCGCCGGGCGCAAGGGCGTCACCATGCAGCGCTACAAGGGCCTGGGCGAGATGAACCCCGAGCAGCTGTGGGAAACGACCCTCGATAAGGAAGTCCGCACCCTGCTGCAGGTCAAGGTCGCGGAGGCCGACGCGGCAGCCGCCAACGAGATCTTCGGCCGGCTCATGGGCGACGAGGTCGAGCCGCGCCGCGACTTCATCCAGACCCACGCCCTCGATGTCGCCAATCTGGATGTTTAAGGCGTCTTAACCGCCCCTTAAAGCGCCGTCCCTAGGCTGTCCGCATCTGGGCCGTCGGGGTCCACACACAGTCAGCAACCGAGGCCATCGGCTCTCCGGGGCGGTCATGAGAGTTTTGCGTAGCCGCAAGCCCGGCACGAGGGCGGCGGGGCCGGGCGGAAAGCGCCCGGCCGCCGCTTCGCCGCGCAAGCCCGAAGGCAGGCGCAAGCCTGGGAAGCGCGGCGCCTCCAGGCGCGCGGGCCGGGGCGGGCGGATCGGCAAGGTTCTCTACTGGTCGAGCGTGCTGGCCATCTGGGGCGTGCTGCTCTTCTCCGCCGTCGTCATCTGGTTCGCCGCCACGCTGCCTGACCCGCTGGTCGCCGGGCTCGAAAAGCGCCCGCCCAACGTGACCATTCTTTCCACCGACGGCGCGGTGCTGTCGGAGCAGGGTCTGCGCCGCACCCATATCCGGCTGGAAAAGCTGCCGGACTATCTGGTCGATGCGGTGGTGGCAACCGAGGACCGGCGCTTCTATTCCCATTTCGGCATCGATCCTCTCGGCCTTGCCCGCGCCGCCTGGCGCAACGCCAATGCGGGCGCGGTGGTGGAGGGCGGCAGCACCATCACCCAGCAGCTCGCCAAGAACCTGTTTCTCTCCTCCGACCGCACCTATGCCCGCAAGGCGCAGGAAGTGGTGCTGGCCGTGTGGCTCGAGACCCGCTTCACCAAGAAGGAAATCCTCGAACTCTATCTGAACCGCGTCTATTTCGGCGCCGGCGCCTGGGGCGTCGAAGCCGCCGCCCGGCGCTATTTCGGCAAGCCGTCGAGCGACGTGAACCTTGCGGAAGCCGCGTTGCTCGCCGGGCTGCTGAAGGCGCCCTCGCGCTATTCGCCAACCCAGAGTCCGCGCCGCGCCGAGGAGCGCGCAGCTGTCGTGCTCACCCGCATGGTCGACACCGGCAAGATCGGCGGCCCCGAAGCCATGGCGGCGCTCGCGGAACCCGCCCGCGCCAAGAACCCGGACGGCGTCACCGGCTTTGAATACGCCGTCGACTGGGTGATGGAGCAGCTGCCGGAGTTCATCGGCGAGCGCGAGCAGGATGTGGTCGTGGAGACGACGATCGACGCCCGGCTCCAGCGCGCCGCGCAGGACGCCTTGCAGGAGACGCTCGAGGCGCAGGGAGCCAAATACAAGGCGGGGCAGGGGGCCGTGGTTCTGCTCGATGCCGCCGGCTCGGTGCGCGCCATGGCCGGCGGACGGTCATATACCCAGAGCCAGTTCAACCGCGCGGTGAAGAGCCTTCGCCAGCCGGGTTCCGCCTTCAAGCCATTCGTCTATCTGGCCGCGCTTGAGGCCGGCCTTACCCCGGATACGGTTGTCCGCGACGAGCCCGTCTCCATCAACGGCTGGAGACCGAAGAACTACCATGAAGACTACAAGGGCGAGATGTCCATGCGCGACGCGCTCGCCCAGTCGGTGAACACCGTCGCGGTGCGGCTGATGATGGAAGTGGGCCGCGCCCGCGTGGTGCGCACGGCCCGCAGGCTTGGCATCGAGTCGCCCATCCACCAGAACCCGTCCATCGCGCTCGGCACCGCCGAGGTGACGCTGCTCGAACTGACCGGCTCATACTCCGCTTTCGCCAACGGCGGCGCCGGCGTCATGCCGCACGTAATCCGCCGCGTCAAAACGGCCACCGGCAAGACTCTCTACACCCGCAAGGGGTCGGGCCCCGGCCGCGTCATCGCTCCGCAGTATGTCGGCGCCATGAACGACATGATGAACGCCGCGCTTGTGGAAGGCACTGGCCGGCGCGCCGCCATTCCCGGCCATCCCGCCGGCGGCAAGACCGGCACCAGCCAAGAGTCGCGCGACGCCTGGTTCGTCGGCTACACCGCGCATTTCGTCGCCGGCGTGTGGGTGGGCAACGACGACGGCGCGCCGATGGCGAAAGTGACTGGAGGGTCGCTGCCGGCCGAGATCTGGCGCAGGCTCATGACCGAAGCCCATGCTGGCGTCCAGCCGGCGCAGCTCCCGGGCACCTGGTCGCCGTCGATCGCCCATCAGGGGCCGGCGCAGCCGCGCCAGGCACCGGAGCCCGCGGGCGACGGCCTGTTGCGGCGCATGATGGGCGTGCTCGGTCCGCGCGGTTAGCCCTTCCGCCTTTTCCGGCCCTTCATTCACGCTTTGATGGACTGGGGCAGTCCCCGACCGCCGGTCATGCGAACACTATTTGCACGCGGCCTTGCAGGTTTGAGCGCTGCTGTTGCAGCCTTGCTTGCAAGTGACCTGTGGTCCGCAACTTCCCCGGCATTGCTGAGCCTGCTTCTCGCATTTGATCGTGCAGGCCGAATCGGCGATGGGAATGAGATACGGCGCCAAGGGTGTCGTGCCGCTGGCAGGCGGAACGGACATGTTGGCTGCTCCCGCACCAAAAGAAAGCAGCGAAAGAGCAAGGCCGGCGGTGAGGGCAGCGGCAATAGAGACTTTCATGAGAACGTCCTCCCATTCACGGACAAGATCATCCGGAAAGATTTTTCACGAAGCCACCGACGGCTGTCCAGCGCAATTGCTGCGTCAACGGATGAATCAGTCTTCCGCCCCATAGCGGTGCAGGCTCGATCCGTTTCGCCTGAGCCACTGCTTCGCGCGCTCCATTCCCGGGAATGCCCGCCGCACCAGCGCCCAGAAGCGCGGCTCGTGATTCATTTCACGCAAATGCGCCACTTCATGCGCCGTCACATAGTCGAGCACGTAGCTCGGCGCGAGGATGAGCCGCCAGGAAAAAGACAGCGCGCCCTCCGCCGAGCACGAACCCCAGCGTGTCGTCTGGTCGCGAATCGTGATTCTGCGCACGCGCACCTTCAAAGTCTTCGCATGTATAGTTGCGCGCTCGGAAATATCGCGCCGGGCTTCCTTGCGCAGCCATTCCGTGAGCCTGCGCGGCGCATGTTCGCCGCCAGTCACCATGATGCGCGGACGCACCTGCGTCGCGCGTCCGCTCGCGCGCGGCGCGCGCTCGATCCACACCACGCCGCGTCCGCGCTGAGTCGCGGTGAAGCGCAGGTCGTGTTCGACACCGCGCAGCGGAATCACCGCGCCATGTTCGAACGGCACCGGCCTCGGCATCGCTGCCAGTCGCTCCTGCAGCCAGTCGTAATGCTGGTCGAGGAAGTCACCCGCCGCCGTCATCGACGTGTAGGCAGGCAAAGTGAGTATCGCCGTCCGCTTGGCCTCGTTCACCGACAGGGTCATCCGGCTGGCGCGCTTCGACCGGCGTACGGTCAGCGGCCCGTCCTGTCCCTGCGCCGCGAGTCTCAAAATATTGTTTTTTCTCCGGCGCTTAAGGCGCTTGAGCATGGTCCCCTCTACTCCCGTTCCTGGACAAGAACCGGCCACCGAATCAAGCGGATCCGGGTCTTACCCCCAACAAAAGGCCACGTTTTTGGATCAGGGCCGGGCAGCGCCCTGCACCCGTCGCAATACCTGTTTTAGCGGGCCTTGGCGGTGACGAGAAATGAAATCGGAGATACGGGGTGCGATTTCGCTAACGAAGCGCGATCCGTTGAACACGCCATAGTGTCCCACGCCCTTCTGCAGATAGTGCACCCGCTTGGAATCCGGCAATGAACTGCACAGCTTATGGGCGGCCTCGGTCTGGCCGACGCCGGAGATGTCGTCCTTCTCCCCCTCCACCGTCATCAGCGCCACGCGCCGGATGCTGGAGGGATCGACCAGCCGGCCCCGATGGGACATTTCACCCCTGGGGAGGGCATGGCGGACAAAAACCGATTCGACCGTTTCCAAGTAAAAATTGGCGTCCAGGTCCATGACAGCCATGTATTCGTCATAGAAATCCCTGTGTTTTTCTGCCGAATCGCCGTCACCCTGGACGAGATGTACAAAGAGTGACTTGTGGGCATCCAGATGTCTGTCGAGATTCATTGTCATGAATCCCGTCAGTTGCAGGAAGCCCGGATAGACCGGTCTCATCACGCCTGCATGTGGCCATGGCACCCGCATGATGACGTTGGCGGCGAACCAGTCCGTACCCCGTTCCGCCGCCAGCTTGTTGACCGCCGTGGGGTTGACCCTGGTGTCGATGGGTCCACCCATGAGCACCATGGAATGCGGCACGTTGGGGCTCTTGTCGGCTTCCATCAGCGACACCGCCATCAGCACCGGCACCGAGGGCTGGCACACGGCCATGACCCCAATATTTCCGCCGAAAAAAGCGAAAATATCCATCAGATAGTCCACATAGTCGTCGAGCCCGAAACTGCCCATCGACAAGGGCACGGACCGGGCGTCGGCCCAGTCGGTGATATAGACGTCATGGCGGGGCAGCATGGCCTCCACCGTGCCCCGCAGCAGCGTGGCGTAATGGCCGGAAAGCGGCGCTACAATCAGCAGCTTGTTGTCGTCACCCTTGTGGCCCTGCGGCCAGTCCTTGCGGAAATGCAGCAGCCGGCAGAACGGTTTGGACCAGACCACCTCCTGGCGGACCGGGACCCGCTGGCCGCCGACCGGTGCCGAGGTGATGCCGAATTCGGGCTTTCCATAGCGCCGGGTCGCCCGCTCGAACAACTCGAATGCGGCCGACAGACCCCGTCCCCAGGCAGTGTAACCTGCGGGATTCAGCGGATTCTTGAGCGCGATCCGCCAGGCGTCCGCGGCCGCGCGCGCCGGGCTGATGAGCGCGTGGTTCATCTCGAACAACTGGTATAGGGTCACGGCGGTCCCCTTTAAGGGCATGTTGCGGCGCAATATAGATATAGGGCGAATTTGTTGCAATGCAACAAATATGGCCCCTCAGGGTAGGAGAGTGGGGACAATCTTAACGGGCGCGGCGCCGCATATCAAAGGAACTGGCGGATTTTCGCCGCCATATCCTCTGCTTTTGTCCCGTAGGGGAAGTGGGCCAGATATTTGCCGTCGGGGTCCATCAGATAGACCAGCGCCGAGTGGTCCATGGTGTATTCCGCCGCCGAGGAGGGGTCCTTCACCTGCGCGTAGTAGATGCGGAAAGCCTTGGCGGCTGCCTTGATCTCCTCCGCCGTTCCGGTCAGGCCTGTCAGCCGGGGATGGAAGTTGGACACGTAGCCTGCCAGTTGCGCAGGCGTATCGCGCGCCGGGTCCACCGTGATGAAGACCGGCGTTACCTTCGCGGCCGCATCGCCCAGTTGCTCTAATGCCGCCGACATCACCTGCAGCTCGGTCGGGCAGACATCCGGGCAGTAGGTGAAGCCGAATGTCACCAGCATGAACCGGCCTCTGAAGTCGGCCTCGGTCACTCGCTTGCCGGTGTGATCAGTCAGGCTGAATGGACCGCCAATAAGCGCACTCCCCGCCTCCAGCTTCACCGGCTGGCTCGCGCGCGGCATCACCCAAAGAGCGGCGATGAACGCGCCCGCGGCGAAGGCGGCAATGACAATCAGGACAAGTCGCAACGGCATGTGACTCTCCGGCCGCCCCTTTTCATGGAAAGGGCGGAACGCCGCGTAGTTGCGCGCGCTCATGCCCCCGGGTCAACCCTACTCACCCAGTTGTGACAGCGAACCGTTGATGCGCGCACTGCGCAGGAAAGCGCGAAAGGCGAAAAAGCCGACGGTGAGAAAGACCAGATTGAGGCCGAGCGCGCGCCACATCAGATCGGGCCGGTAGACGCCCTCGATGAGAATGGCGCGCATCCCCTCGAAGACATGGGTCGGCGGCAGCGCCAGCGAGATCGGCCTGAGCCATGTGGGCAGAACCTCGAGCGGATAGTAGACGCAGCACAGCGGCAGCAGCACGAAGCCGAATGTCCAGGCCAGTTCCTCCGCGCCGAGCCCGAAGCGCAGGATGATGCCGGACGTCACCAGCGCCAGCGCCCAGCTGGTCAGGATCAGGTTGGCGAAGAAGGCGCCGAGCGGCAGGCCAAGCGAGAACAGGTCGAAGCCGAACAGCACGCGCGCCATGACGATGACCGGCAGCACGCCCACCGAAAGCCGGATTAGGCTCATGGTCGAAAGCGCCATGAGGAATTCGTGCGAGCGCAGCGGACTCAGCATGAGCTGGCCGATGTTGCGCGACCACATCTCTTCCAGAAAGCTGACCGAAAAGCCCAGCTTGCCGCGGAACAGGATGTCCCACAGCAGCACCGAGCCGATCAGCAGGCCCGCCGCCTGTGCGAACAGTGATGAGTTGGCCGCCAGGTGCTTTTGCAGGAAACCCCACATCAGCATCTGCACCAGCGGCCAGTAGGCCAGCTCGATCCAGCGCGTCCAGGACGAACGTATGAGATAGGTGTAGCGCAGGATCATCGCCGCGATGCGGCGCGCGCTGGCGCGCAGGCCCCAGGGCGGCAGCAACTCGACATGGTGGATCGAGGGTCCCTTACGCGCGGGCTTACGCATTCGCTGCATCGGCCTGCTCCCGTCCGCGCCGCGCTACGTCGATGAACACGTCTTCAAGTGTTTTGCGGCCGTATTTGCGAATCAGCGCCCGCGGCGCGGCATCCTCGATGATGTGCCCCGCCTCCAGCAGGATCACCCGGTCGGAGAGCCGCTCCACCTCCATCATGTTGTGTGAGGCGAACAGGATTGTGGCTCCGCGCTGCGACGCGTAGTCCTGCAGCGTGCGCCGCAGCCAGTCCGCGGTCTCGGGATCGAGCGACGCGGTCGGCTCGTCCAGTAGCAGCAGCTCTGGCGCATTCAGAAGCGCCTTGGCCAGGCTGACCCGTGTCTTCTGACCCGCCGACAGCTTGCCGTTTGGCCGCTCCAGCAGCGCTTCGATCTGCAGCGCCTCCGCGAGCCGTACGATCCGGCCGGCCACATCCGCCACCCCGTATAGCCGTGCATAGACGGTCAGGTTCTGTCGCACCGTCAGCCGCTGCGGCATGTCCAGATAGGGGCTCTCGAAATTCAATCGCCAGGCAACGAGCCCGCGTTGCTCCGGCATGCGCGCGCCGAAGATCCGCACTTCCCCCGATGTTGGGACGAGCAGACCAAGCAGCATGGCGATAGTGGTCGTCTTGCCCGCGCCGTTGCCGCCGAGCAGCGCCGTTACCGAGCCTCGCTCCAGACGGAAATTGATCCCGTCGACCGCCGTCACCGCCTTGTAGCGCTTGACCAGGTCGCGCACCTCCACCGGCGGCCCCCCGGCCACGGCGCGGCGGGCATGTGGAACGGGTGCGGAATGACGCATGGAAGCGGGCAGGGCTGTTTCCGGAGGACGCCTGGGGCGCGGGTGGCATAGACATATGCCTTCGCGCCCAAGGGTCAACCTCAAAGCGCAGACATGTTACCATTCACCCCCCTCAACCCCGCCAAGTACCGCTTATGCAGGCCTTTTTCCCCTCCGCCTTCGAAAACCGCGTCAGCAGGCTGAGACTGCGCACCATCGTCCGGCTGCGCTGGATCGCGGTCGCCGGCCAGGCGCTCACCGTGGCGGGGGTCTATTGGGGTCTCGGCATCGATCTGCCCATTGGCGCCTGCCTGCTGATCATTTCTCTCTCCGCCTGGGTGAACATCTTCCTGCGCATCAGGTTCGTCTCGCGCGAGCGGGTGCGCAGCGGTCACGCCTTCTTCATGCTGGCCTATGACCTGTTCCAGCTTTCGGCGCTGCTATATCTCACCGGCGGACTGCAGAACCCCTTTGCCTTTTTGATCGTCGCGCCGGTGACTGTCTCCGCCTCCTCCCAGCCGTCAAGCCACACCATAGCGCTCGGCGTTCTGTCGGCGCTCTGTGTCACTGCGCTGGCGTTCTTCCATCAGCCGTTGCCATGGTTCGAGGGACAGTCGCTCACCTTGCCGCGCTGGTACGTAGCGGGGATCTGGACGGCGGTGATCTCGGGCGCCGTATTCATGGCGCTCTATGTCTGGCGCATCGCCAAGGAAACCAGACAGATGTCCGAGGCGCTCGCCGCGACCGAGATGATACTCATGCGCGAGCAAAGACTCTCAGCGCTGGACGGGCTCGCCGCCGCCGCCGCCCATGGCCTCGGCACGCCCCTCTCCACCATTACCGTTGTCGCCAAGGAGCTGTCGCGCGAACTGCCCAAGGACAGTCCCCTGCGCGAGGACGTGGAGCTTTTGCGCTCGCAGGCAACGCGCTGCCGCGAGATCCTCGCCACCCTCAGCCGTGGCGCAGGTGAGCCCGATGCCGTGCTTGACCGGATGCCGCTGACCCACCTGATCGAGGAGGCGGCCGAGCCGCTTCGCGCGCTCGGCACCACCATCGCGGTCACATCGGGTGTGCTGTCCGGACGGGGCGGTGATACGCCCGAGCCGGTCGGCGCGCGCAATCCCGGCGTGCTCTACGGCATCGGCAACCTGATCGAGAATGCGGTGGATTTCGCCGCCAGCCGGGTAGACGTGGACGCGCGCTGGAGTGCCGATGCGGTGGAACTGCATATCACCGACGACGGACCCGGCTTCCCGCCCGCGATCCTGGAGCGCCTAGGCGAGCCATATGTGACCACGCGGCGTTCGGGCGCCAGCGTCGCGTCCGGCGAGGACGAGGGCTCCGGTCTTGGCCTCGGGTTCTTCATCGCCAAGACGCTACTGGAGCGCTCCGGCGCTCGCGTCGAGTTCAGCAATGCCAAGGCGCCCGCCGCGGGCGCCGTGGTGGCGGTTTCCTGGCCACGCCAGGTCTTTGAGGACGGGCGGGACCTGCTTTAC
>JAYZVT010000335.1:0-5718 GCA_036155355.1 Pseudomonadota bacterium | reverse complement strand
GCTCGGCCTTCTTCCTCGCCTCCTCGGTGTCCTCGACGATCCAGGTGTCGATGCCCGCCACCAGGGCATGGGTCAGTCGCTCCTCGACCGGTGCATCGCGCCACTTCAGGTCTGCTTCGCGCTTGGCCGCCCCCTTGCCTCTGTAGCGCTCGGCGATCTCCAGCAGCCGGTCGGACGCATCCCCGCGGCGGTTGAGGATTACGTCCTCCACCCGTTCGCGCAGTTCTGGCTCGATGTCTTCGTAGATGGCGAGTTGGCCGGCATTGACAATGCCCATGTCCATGCCCGCCTGGATCGCGTGATACAGGAACACAGAGTGCATCGCCTCGCGCACGATGTTGTTGCCGCGAAAGGCGAAAGAGAGATTGGAGACGCCGCCCGACACATGGGCGTGCGGCAGCTCGATCTTGATCCGCCGCGTCGCTTCGATGAATTCCACCGCGTAGTTGTTGTGCTCCTCAATGCCGGTGGCGACGGCGAGAATGTTGGGATCGAAGATGATGTCCTCGGGCGGGAAATCCAGACTCTGTGTCAACAGGTTGTAGGCGCGCTTGCAGATTTCGAATTTGCGGTCGGCTGTGTCCGCCTGCCCCTGCTCGTCGAAGGCCATCACCACCACTGCCGCCCCATAGCGCAGCACTTTCGTCGCCTGCTCAAGGAAAGCCTTTTCGCCCTCCTTCAGGCTGATCGAGTTGACGATTGACTTGCCTTGCACGCATTTCAGCCCGGCCTCGATGACCACCCACTTGGACGAGTCGATCATCACCGGCACCCGCGAGATATCCGGCTCCGAGGCGATGAGATTGAGGAATGTGACCATCGCCTTCTCGGAATCGAGCAGGCCTTCGTCCATGTTTACGTCGATGACATTGGCGCCGTTGGCCACCTGCTCGCGCGCGACATCGAGTGCGGCGCTGTAGTCGCCCGCCTCGATCAGCTTGCGGAACTTCGCCGAGCCGGTGACGTTCGTCCGCTCGCCGATATTGAGGAAGTTTTGTGCGGCGTTACTCATCCTGGGACCAGACATTTCCTACGCGTGAACCAGCGGTTCCAGCCCCGACAGGCGCATTTTCGGCGCGACTGTCGCGGGCTTGCGCGGCGGATACTTGGCGACCGCCCTGGCCAGCAGGCGGATATGATCGGGAGTGGTTCCGCAGCACCCACCGACGATGTTGACCAGCCCGTCCCGGGCCCAGGCTTCAAGCTTGGGGGCGTATTGCTCGGCCGTCTCGTCATACTCGCCAAGTTCGTTCGGCAGACCCGCATTGGGATAGGCGCTGATGAGCGTGCCCGCCACGGCGGCGAGATCGGCAACGGCCGGGCGCAGCTGCTCCGCGCCGAACGCGCAGTTCATGCCTACCGAGAACGGCCTGAGATGCCTGAGCGAGTACCAGAAGGCTTCCGGCGTCTGGCCAGACAGGTTGCGCCCGGACAGATCAGTGATGGTGCCCGACAGCATGATCGGCAACTCGACACCCGTTTCATCAAACACCTGCTTGACCGCGAAACCAGCGGCCTTGGCGTTCAAGGTATCGAATACGGTTTCGATGAGGATGGTGTCGGCGCCGCCCTCGATCAGGCCGCGCGCCTGTTCGCTATAGGCTGCCACCAGTTCGTCGAACGAGACGTTACGATAGCCTGGATTGTTCACGTCCGGCGACAGCGACGCCGTGCGGTTGGTCGGGCCGATGGCCCCCGCGACGAAGCGCGGCTTGTCCGGCGTCTTCCCGGTAAGGGTTTCCGCCGCCGCCCGCGCCAGCATCGCCGCCTCCCGGTTGATCTCGAAGGCGAGCGCCTCCAGCCCGTAGTCGGCCTGGGAGATGCCGGTGGCGTTGAAGGTGTTGGTCTCGATGATATCGGCCCCGGCCTCCAGGAATGCCTCATGAATGCCGCTGATGACCTGCGGCTGGGTCAGCACCAGAAGATCGTTGTTGCCCTTCAGATCGCGCGCATGATCCTTGAACCGCTCGCCGCGATAGGCCGCCTCGTCCAGCTTGTGCTTCTGGATCATCGTGCCCATGGCGCCGTCCATCACGAGGATGCGCTCGGATGCCGCCTGCTTCAGGGACTGGATACGCTGCTCGCGCGTCATGCCGCAGACTCCTTCGCTTTTGCCGCGGGCCGCAGCCCGAGCAGATGGCAGATGGCATAGACGAGATCCGCGCGGTTGAGCGTGTAAAAGTGGAATTCGGTGATGCCCTGGGATGCAAGAGCCATCACCTGCTCCGCCGCCACCGTCGCGGCCACCAGTTTCTGCGTCTCGGGATCGTCCTCAAGTCCCTCGAAGCGCCGCGCGATGCGGCTTGGCATATGTGTGCCGCAGCGCGCCGCGAATGACGAAATCTGCTTGAAATTGTGGATCGGAATGATGCCGGGCGTAACCGGCACATCGATGCCGCGCGACCGCACGCGATCAAGATAGCGGAAATACAGGTCGTTATCGAAAAAGAACTGCGTGATCGCACGGTCGGCGCCCGCGTCCACTTTTGCCTCCAGCATGTCGATGTCCGCATCAACCGTCGCGCTCTCTGGGTGCTTTTCCGGATAGGCGGAAACCGAGATCTCGAATTCCGCGATCCGGCGGATGCCCGCCACCAGCGCCGCCGCATTGGCATAGCCCTGCGGATGCGGCTCGTAGCGCGAGCCGATGCCGCTCTGCGGATCGCCGCGCAGCGCCACCAGGTGACGGACGCCGAGGTCCCAATAGGAGCGGATGATTGCATCCACTTCCTCCCGCGTCGCCGAAACGCAGGTGAGATGCGCCGCCGGATGCAGTTCCGTTTCCTTCAGGATGCGCGCAACCGTGTTGTGCGTGCGCTCGCGCGTGGACCCGTCGGCGCCATAGGTGACGGAGACGAAGCCGGCGCGCAGCGGCGCCAGCCTGTTAATGGCACGCCACAGCGTTTCCTCCATCTTCTCCGTCTTGGGCGGGAAGAACTCGAAGGACACCTTGAGCGGCGTTCCGCCCTGCCCTGTGTTCCTGTTGGCTGCCTGATACATCTAACCTGTGGTCTCCATGGTGCCGCGTGACTTGCGCGCGGTGGATCTGCCAAACGGCCGCTCCGCGACCCAGAGCGAAACGGTGAGCTTGTTCCCGGCCCTCCTGGCGTCGGGCGCCAGATTGCGCTGCACCGAAAGCTTTAACCCCGACTCCGCGACCCACTGCGCCATCTGTTGTACCGAGATGCCAAGGCGTCGATGCGCGTGGTCGTCGCGCAGGAATTCCAGTTCATGCGGCGCGAAATCGACGACGAGCAGCCGGCCTCCCGGTGCGAGAATGCGCGCGGCTTCCTTCAGGGCGTTGGCAGGTTCCTCAAGATAGTGCAGCACCTGATGCAGGATCACCGCGTCGGCGGACTGGTCCGGCAGTGCAATCGAGAAAAGGTCGCCCTGGCGCACCTGGCAATGGCCGAGCCCCGCCCGCTCCAGCTTGGCGCGCGCATAGCCGAGCATGTCGCGGTTCACGTCGATGCCGATGCCACGCCGCGCCCGGCCGCCGAACAGCTCGAGGATACGGCCCGTGCCGGTGCCGAGGTCCACCAGCAGGTCGAAGGGACCCGCGCCGAGCGCCTCCGAAATCGCCGCCTCCACCTGGTCCTCCGCCACATGCAGGGCGCGGATGCTGTCCCAGTCGGAGGCGTGGGCGCGGAAATAGGCCTGGGCAATTTCGGCCCGCTCCTTCTTCACCGCCCCCGCCCGCGCCAGATCGCCCGCGATCACGTCGTCCAGACCGTCGATTGCCTCCACGATGCGCCGGGCGAATTCCGCCGGTGCGCCGCTCTCGGAAAGCCTGAAGTAAACCCAGCTACCTTCCCGGAAACGCTCGATAAGTCCCGCTTCCAGAAGCAGCTTCAAATGCCGGCTTATGCGCGGCTGACTCTGTCCCAGCACCCGGGTCAGGTCTTTCACGTTCAGTTCGCCCGCCGCCAGCAGCGCCAGCAGGCGCAGCCGCGTCGCTTCGCCCGCGGCCTTCAGCCCGGATAGCAACTCGGAAACGGACAATCGGCGTGTCATGGTGCGGCCCACTGGCCCTGCTGGATGCGAAACTGGCTCATTTTTACGGAATAGATATAAAGATATCTTTATACGTCAAGAGAAAAAATGCATCCGTCCGCAGCCGTGGGACGTTATAGCTGTCGAACACGAAGGAATTGGGCCGGCCTGGATTGCGCCGGCCGGTTCAGGGAGAAGGCCATGATCTCAAGACGAACCCTGATGCTGATGGGCGGAGCCGCCGCCGGCGCCATCGGCCTGTCGCGCATTTTCACCCGCCGCGCCGACGCGGCCTCGGAGACCTTCGAGGTCGTGCGCTCCGACGATGAGTGGAAGAAGCTGCTGACGCCCGAGCAATATGCGGTGCTGCGCCACGAAGCGACCGAGCGCCCCGGCTCCAGCCCGCTCAACAACGAGAAGCGCGACGGCAACTTCCATTGCGCCGGCTGCGACCTCGCCGTCTACTCGTCAAAGCATAAATATGACAGTGGCACCGGCTGGCCGAGCTTCTACCAGTCCTTGCCCGACGCCATCGGCACCAAGACCGACTACGTGCTCATCTATCCCCGCACGGAAGTGCATTGCCGGCGCTGCGGCGGGCATTTCGGGCATATCTTCGATGATGGTCCGCGGCCGACCGGCAAGCGCCACTGCCTGAACGGGCTGGCGCTGACCTTCAAGCCGGCAACCGCCAGCGGACAGGGCTAGGTGTCCGGATGCGCCGTCAGGCCTTGGGACTTGACCCAAGGCCGACGGCGGTCGCGCCGCCCTTCCCCGGCATGGTGGAAGGGTCGCGGGGATACCACACGCCCCTGTCCACCGAGGTGATGAACCGCTCCGTGAGCTGGTTGAACAGCGCCGGCTCCTCCAGGTTCAGCACATGGCCGCAGCCGGGCATCACCACGAGCTGCGCCGTGGGCATGGCCCGCTTCAGGTAGAGATTTACGTCAAGGCAGGACTCGTCCTCGTCGCCCACCAGCAGCAGCACCGGCGTCGTCATTGCGCGCAGCTCCTTCTCGAAGCTGTAGACCGGCGCACGCCCGACCTGCACCTGCCGCAGCGTCATCGCCGCCACTTGCGGCGAGCGCTTCGTCAGGTCGTCAACGTTGCCCTGCCAGGCAATGTGGTCCTTGCGCTTGACGTGGACGCGCGTCGGCCCGGACGCCATGCCCTCCGCCGGCATCTCGGACAGCTTCTCCAGTTGCTTGGCGACCGCGCGCGTCTCCACCTCGAAGCCTTCCCGCGTCGCCTTGTTGCCGCCCGACGCTCCGCTGGCCGAGACCACCGAGAGAACCAGCTTCGGCCGCTTCAGTGCAATCTGCAGCGCCGTGTAGGCGCCCATGCTCAGTCCCATCAGATGCGCCTTGCCGATCTTCAGGTGATCGATGACCGCGAGCGCGTCGGCAGTAAAGATGTCCTGGCTGTAGGCGCTCTCGTCCTCCGGCGCGTCGGAGGGCGGAAAGCCGCGCGCGGCGATAGTGACGCAGCGATAGCCGCGCCCGAAATGGCGCATCTGGTCGCGCCAGCTCTCGTGATTGCCGAGGAACTCGTGCAGGAACACGATCGGCGTCCCCTCGCCCGTCTCCTCGTACCAGATCTTTACGCCGCCATTGGTCGCGTAGGGCATGGGATGCTCCCTGAATTGGATTTTTCGTCGCGGAGAATAGCGGACGCCGGCGGCATTTTCATTCATTGTCATCCCGGACAAGCGGCGGCGCGGGCGGT
>JAYZVT010000334.1:0-12174 GCA_036155355.1 Pseudomonadota bacterium | reverse complement strand
GAGGCGGAAGGCGGAATGGCCACTGCCCTTGCCAGCGGCAGCGTCCAGAAAATGATCCGGGCGGCGAGCGATGCGCGCTCGCAGTTCATCGCCAAGGGAAGCCTGGAACTGACCGGCGTCACATCCTTCCCGCAACTGGACGAGAAGCTTCCAGTTCCTGCTCCGTGGCCATTGCCCGATGAACTGGACGATCCCGCGATCACTGTCGAACGGTTGCCGCTGCGCCGGTTGTCCCGGGATTTCGACGCCCTGCGCGACGCCAGCGACGCCCATCTGGCGCGCACCGGCGCGCGTCCAGCAGTGTTTCTTGCAAATATCGGCACCCCGTCCGATTTCTCCGCGCGCCACAACTTTGCCCGCAGCCTGCTCGCCGCTGGCGGAGTGGACTCCATTGGCGATGACGGCTTTGGCACTCCTGAAGTGGCCGGGGCCGCATTCAGGGCCAGCAAGTCTGCTGTCGCCTGCCTATGCTCAAGCGACGCACTTTATGCGGAACAGGCGTCAGCCTTCGCCAAGGCGCTCAAGGCGAGCGGTGCAGCGCACCTGCTCCTGGCCGGACGGCCTGGTGAGAAAAGCGAGGATTTGCGCGCCGCGGGCATAGAAACCTTCATTTACAAGGGATGTGATATGGTTTCAGTGCTGCGGGAGGTCCATGACTGGCTGGACGTGAAGCCCGCCGGCTGACCGCTACACGGCAGATTGGGACAGGCGATGACGCGCATACCCGACTTCACCAAGGTTGGTTTCCAGGCGAAGCCTGCAGGCAGCGCTGCGCCAGCCGCCGGATCTGTCATCGAGATGCCCGAGGGCATCGGCATCAAGCCGGTCTACAGCGAAGCGGACAGGACCGGGCTTGATTTCCTCGATGGCTGGCCGGGACTGCCGCCCTATCTGCGTGGCCCCTACCCGACCATGTATGTGCAACGCCCCTGGACGATCCGGCAATATGCAGGCTTCTCCACGGCGGAGGACTCGAACGCCTTTTACCGGCGTAACCTCGCGGCCGGACAGCAGGGCGTTTCGGTTGCCTTCGACCTTGCCACCCATCGCGGCTACGACTCCGACCATCCGCGTGTACAGGGCGATGTGGGCATGGCCGGCGTCGCCATCGATTCCATCTACGACATGCGGACGCTTTTCTCCGGCATTCCGCTCGACCGCATTTCCGTATCCATGACAATGAATGGCGCGGTGCTGCCGGTGCTGGCGCTTTTCATCGTCGCGGGCGAGGAGCAGGGCGTGCCGATAGCGGCCCTCTCCGGGACCATACAGAACGACATCCTCAAGGAATTCATGGTCCGCAACACCTATATCTATCCGCCAAGTCCATCCATGCGGATCATTTCAGACATCTTCGCCTACACCGCGGCGAACATGCCCAAGTTCAATTCGATCTCCATTTCCGGCTACCATATGCAGGAAGCCGGCGCCACGGCCGACCTGGAGCTCGCCTACACGCTCTCGGACGGGCTGGAATATGTGCGCGCCGGCATCAAGGCGGGCATGAACATCGACAGCTTCGCGCCGCGGCTCTCGTTCTTCTGGGCAATCGGCATGAATTTTTTCATGGAGATCGCCAAGATGCGGGCCGCGCGGCTGCTCTGGGCGAAGCTGATGAAGCAGTTCGACGCCAGGGACGCGCGCTCATTGTCGCTGCGCACCCATTGCCAGACCAGCGGCTGGAGCCTGACCGCGCAGGATGTGTTCAATAACGTGACCCGCACCTGCATCGAGGCAATGGCGGCCACCCAGGGGCATACCCAGTCCCTGCACACCAATGCTCTTGACGAGGCCCTGGCGCTGCCGACCGATTTCTCCGCCCGCATTGCCCGAAACACACAGCTCATGCTGCAGCAGGAGTCAGGTACGACGCGGGTGATTGACCCCTGGGGTGGCAGCTATTTCGTTGAAAGGCTGACGGGCGATCTCGCCGCGCGGGCCTGGGAGCACATGCAGGAGGTCGAGGAAATCGGCGGTATGGCCAAGGCGATTGAGGCCGGCATCCCCAAGCTGAGGATCGAGGAAGCTGCCGCACGCACACAGGGCCGCATCGACTCCGGGCGTCAGACCATTGTCGGCGTGAACAAGTACATCGCGCGCGACGAGGCTAAAATCGACATCCTGAAAGTGGACAACGCCTCGGTGCGCCGCCAGCAGGCGGAGAAACTGGTGCGGCTGCGCGCCGAGCGCGACGAGGCAAGGACACAGGCGACGCTCTCTGCCCTCACCCGCTGCGCCGAGACGGGCGAAGGCAACCTGCTTGCCCACGCGGTCGATGCCGCGCGCGCGATGGCGACCGTTGGCGAGATCTCCATGGCCATGGAGAAGGTATTCGGCCGTCATCAGGCTGAAATCAAAGCTATTTCCGGCGTTTACAAGGCGGAGGTCGCCTCGATGGGCAAGACGCTGACCCAACTCAAGCAACTGATAGCCGCGTTCGAGGCTCATGACGGCCGGCGGCCACGCATTCTCGTCGCCAAGATGGGCCAGGACGGGCACGACCGGGGACAGAAAGTGATCGCGTCCGCCTTCGCCGACCTAGGCTTCGACGTGGATATCGGCGCATTGTTCCAGACGCCGGCAGAGGCCGCGCGCCAGGCGGCGGAGAATGACGTTCATATCATCGGCGTCTCGTCGCTGGCCGCAAGCCACCTGACCCTGGTGCCTGAATTGCGCGAGGCTCTGAAGCAGCTCGGACGGGAAGACATCATGATCGTGGTCGGCGGCGTCATCCCACCCCAGGACTACGACGAACTCTACCTGGCGGGCGCGAAAGCCATCTTCGGTCCCGGCACCAAGATCGCCGACGCGGCGCTCGACCTGGTGCAGAAACTTTCCGCGCAGGCGGGCATCAAGGTAAGCGCGGCGGCAGAGTGAAGCTTGCCAACACCCGCGACTCCGCCTAACCCGCTTTGATGCCCATGGCAGCGCTGTCACGCAAGCAACTGAGCCTCGACGACTACGCGGCCGGCATTGGCGCGGGCAACCGCACCGTGCTTGCGCGCGCCATAACCCTGACAGAAAGCAACAAGCCGGAACATCGCGACCTGGCGGGACGCCTGCTCCAGGCCATCTGGAAACAGACCGGCAAGTCGCACCGAATAGGAATCACCGGGGTTCCCGGCGTTGGCAAGTCAACACTGATCGACCAGCTCGGCACCAATCTCACGGAAAGGCAGCACAAGGTCGCCGTGCTCGCGGTTGATCCAACGTCGAGCCGCTCGGGCGGCTCGATCCTTGGCGACAAGACCCGGATGCCTCGGCTGGCGTCGAACAACAACGCCTTCATCCGTCCTTCCCCCACCTCGGGGACGCTCGGCGGCGTTACCCGACGGACGCGGGAAACAATGGCCCTGTGCGAGGCGGCGGGATTCGACGTGGTGATCGTAGAAACGGTCGGTGTGGGACAGTCGGAGACGGCGGTGGCCGAGATGGTCGATTTCTTCCTCGTGCTGATGCTGCCGGGCGCGGGCGACGACCTGCAAGGGATCAAGAAGGGTGTCATCGAGATTGCGGACATGATCGCCGTCAACAAGGCCGATGGCGACAATGTAAGCCGGGCAAAGCGCGCGGCGGCGGATTACCGGGCGGCCATGCACATCCTCACGTCTGCGAGCGAGAACTGGAAGCCGCCGGTGCTGACCATTTCCGGCCGAGACAATCTCGGGCTGGTGGAGATGTGGTCCAGGATCGAGGAACACAGGGACCGGCTGATGGTCTCGGGCGAATTCGCGGCAAGGCGGCGCGGCCAGGCGGTCAAATGGATGCGGGACATGATCGAGGATCGCCTGCGGGCCTCGCTCGATTCCGATGCGCGCATTGCAGCCAGGCTGGCCAGTCTGGAAAAAGAGGTGCGCGAGGGGCGCACGACCCCGCCCTATGCCGCCAATGAAATCATCAAGTTGATGGGGCTTAACTAAGACGTTGATTCACCTTGGCGCTCGCCCTCCCGGTGGCGCATTTTCAGTGTCAGATCGAGGCGGGAGCGAGCGAATGCCCCTGGACCGACGGCAAGTTCTGTTGGGTGGTGCTGGCGCCGGCGCTTTGGTGGCCGGCCCTTCAGCCATGGCAGCAGAGCGCCCAGCGTCCGCCGCATGGCTCTCCGCGCGCGAATTCGGCGCGGTGCCCGATACCGCTGGCGACCAGACCGCCGCGCTGCAGCTTGCGCTCGACGCGGCCAGCAATGCCCGCGCACCCCTGTTCATTCCTGCCGGCCGTTATCTCTGCCGGACGCTGACGATCAAGTCGGGTGTGATTTTGGCGGGGGCGCACGGAGCGACAATACTGATGCAGGCCGGGGACGGCCCGCTCCTAACCGGGTCACGCGTTGAAGACGTAATCCTGGAAGGTCTGACGTTTGATGGCGCAAAACGACCTCTCGATGACAACCAGGGCAAGGCGCTCCTCGTTTTCGATGCGGTCGCGCGGCTGTCTGTCCGCCAGTGCCGGATACTGCAAAGTGGCGGTGACGGGCTGTCGCTCACCGCGTGTTCGGGCCTTTTAGGACAGTCGGAGATCTCTGGCTGCAAGGGGGCCGGTCTGCTCAGTACTGACGCCAAGGGCATGGAGATAAGCCAGAACCATGTGCATGGGTGTGCGGATAACGGCATTCTCATCTGGCGATCAAGCCCGGGCGAGGACGGCACTCTCGTGACCGGCAATCGCATCGAGAAAATCGGCGCGGCCAGCGGCGGCAGCGGACAGTATGGTAATGGCATCAACCTGTTTCGCGCGGGAGCCGTCGTTGTTGCGCAGAACCGCATTTCCGACTGCGCCTACACCGCCGTGCGCGCCAACGCCGCCAGCAACTGCCAGATAGTCTCCAATTCCTGTTCGCGGATGGGCGAGGTCGCCATCTATTCAGAATTCGGCTTCGAGGGGGCGCTGGTCTCCAGCAACCTCGTGGACGGCGCGGCATCCGGCATCTCGATCACCAATTTCGACAAGGGCGGCCGGCTCGCCGTGGTGCAGGGCAATCTGGTCCGCAACCTCGTTCTGCGCAAGAAGGGTGAAGCGCGCGGCATCGGCATTTCCGCCGAGGCCGATTCGCTGATCGTGGGCAATGTAGTGGAAGCCGCACCGACGGTCGGGATCATGGCTGGCTGGGGCCCTTACCTGAGGGACGTTACCGTCACAGCCAATGTCGTCCGCCAGTGCCATATCGGCATTGGCGTTTCGGTGACGACGGGCGCGGGCTATGCCCTTATCACCGACAACATGATCTCCCAGTCAGCCAACGGCGCGATCAGGGCGATGAAACATGCCGAGGCTCTCGGCCGGGACCTCGCTCAGCAGAGTTCGGAGTCCTTCCGCAACATCGCCGTCTTCGGAAACGTGGCCCTCTAGGCCGCGCTCATTCGAGTCCTCAATTTCTCCAGCGCGGCGGCGGCATCCTCAGACAGCCTGATGCGGCCAACGGGCTCCCCGCGCCAATTGTAGATGTCGCGCGATATCAGGTCTGCGAGCTTGTCGGCCTCATCGGGAAGAACCGCCGCGCACAGATCGCGGATCACAAACTCCGCCGCCCGCTTGGCGCCGTCGTCAATCTTCAGGGCGACGCCCAGCCCATGCTCGGGAAACATGGCTGCATAGACACCTTCCGCGCCGGTCTTGACGAAGGCCCTGCCCTTCAGCCGATACATGATCGACGTACAAAGCCTTCCGGTGCCTGCCACCATGCCGGGCTCCTCGAAGCATGCCGAGAGTATACGGCAGCAGGCGGCAGTCCGGGTGTCGTCCATTTCCGCTTGGACGGAGAAGCGCGCGAAGGCATGCGCCAGTGAGCGCAGCGGCATGGCCCAGTTGGGCGCCGAGCAGCCATCAATTCCGCATCCGTCAGGCGTGAGCGCAACTCCGGCCATCTGCGAGATCGTCTCCCGGATGCGCTGCTGCACCGGATGATCGGGGTGCTCGTAGCCCTCAACGGGTACCCCAAGGTGCCGGGCGAGAACGAGCATGCCCGCGTGCTTTCCCGAACAATTGTTGTGCAGTCTCGAGGGCCTGGCACCGGACAGGAGCAGGTCCCGGGCAGCCTGTTCGCCACTTGGCGCATGAGCACCACAGGCAAGAGCGCGCTCGTCGAGACCAAGGCGCATGAGCAAATCCCTGACGGTGGCCACATGCGCCGCTTCGCCGGAATGAGACGCGCAGGCGAGTGCGATTTCGGCATTGCTCAGGGAGAATGCTTCGGCCGCACCACTCTCGACCAGCGGCAACGCCTGCAGGGCCTTGAATGCCGAGCGCGGATAGACGGGCCGCGCAATATCGCCAAGCGACAGCACTTCAGACCCATCGGCGCCAAGGATCGCGATTGCGCCCCGGTGGACGCTCTCGACAAGGCTGCCTCGCGTCAATTCAACCAGTACCGTCGTATTGCTCATGGCAGTGGTCGATCTCCTGTCGATCGGGGCGCTCAGCCCGCCATGGCTTTTGAATAGATTATCTTGTCGTCACCCTCTCGGTAAAAATCCGGGAGTACGGCCATACGGCTGAAACCGGTGCTGTCATAGAAACGCCGTGTCGGCTCGTATTTGGCGGAGCCTGAAGTGTCGGCAATGAGACGCTTGCCGCCGGCGCGGCGCACAGCTGCCTCCACGCGGCCAAGAAGCTGCCTGCCAAGGCCGTGCCCCTGAAAGTCAGGACTGACGACAATCCAATAGAGATCGAAAGTGCCGGACGTGGCAGGCGTCAGACCATAACAGGCGTAACCCGACAGCTTGCCGCTCTCTTCCGCCAGAATGAACTCATAACCGGAAGCACGCCCCTTGTGGATGCGCTCTTCCGCCAGTTCGGCGGCGACCGCGACTTCCCCGGCAGTGAACATGCCGGTTGATGCAACAAGCCGGCGAATGCGCTGGATATCCGGTGTGGACACCGCGTGGCGAAAATCGAGGATCTTTTCGGAGGGCGGCTTAACCATGCCCTTGCGCCGCTGGCCGACGAGATGGAGCGAGGCCGCCAATCCCTCGCCAAGGCCGCTGAAGAGGTTCCGGGCATTCACGCCCAGCGTCCGCACGCGGTAACCGCCTTCCTGGATCGCGACGGTGGGATATCCCGCCTCGCCGATGATGCGGCCCAGGAGCCGGAAGTCGCTTGCCTGGTTTACCCAGGTCCCGGTCGGGTCGCCCTTGCCAGTGTCAAAACCGACTGCCAGGACCAGAAAGGACGGATTGTGACGAGCGATGCGCTTCAGTGCCTGGCGGAGCGCCTCGCGATATTCCTCGGGCGTAATGGTTTCCGGCAGGGGGATGTTGAGATTGTAGCCGGCGCCGACACCCCGGCCCCGTTCATCCCGAAAGCCGGAGAAATAGGGATAGGCGAAGCTCGGGTGCCCATGGATCGAGACGGTAAGTACGTCGGACCGTTCGTAGAAGATGTCCTGCTGGCCATTGCCGTGATGGTAGTCGATGTCGAGGATCGCAACCGGACCCTGCCGCGAGAGGTACTGGGCGGCGATGGCGGCATTGCTGAAATAGCAGAAACCGCCAAATGCGCGGTACTCGGCATGATGGCCGGGCGGCCTGACCAGAGCATAGGCCAATGGCGCACCGGCGCGAACCCTCTCGGCAGCCGTCAAGGCGCAGTCCACCGCACGCCGCGCAGCCGGGTATGCGTTGCGATTCAGCGGGGTGAAGGTGTCGATGCACCAGTAACCGGCCAGCACGCTACGGTCCTTCGGCCTGCGGTTTGGATTCCGGACCGGGAAGACATATGGATAGACCGATTTCTTGAGGGGTGCCTCCAGACAGGCCTTCTCGATGAAATCGACAAGCTCGCCCGCGTGCACTTCGCGAATATGTCGATCCGGAAACGGCTTCGGCTCGACACGCTCAAACAACTCCATGCGCTCCAGTTCGCGCAATATCGCCGAGATGCGAACGGGCGCCTCCACATAACCGCGTTCGCGGACATGGTGGATCTCATGCTGATCGGAGACGACGAGGGGCATTCCCTTCAGTGAAACAACAGGCGCGGTCTGCGCCGGCGCATCGGGAGCGCGCAACTTGTAGCGTGACTCACGCAAGGAATACGAGCCGTCCCTGATCGATCCGACGACCTTCTCCACATAGTCCGGAGGACACACTTCGCCATATTTGCGCTCAAGGATGGCGCGCACGATCTGGCGCAGGCGTCGTGCCGACGGCAGGCTGTCCTTGCCAAGACCATCGAAGACCAGGTAAGGCGCATCTGTGTCACCGGCATTGACCGGCGTTTCGTAGGCGGTGCCGACTATCGGCCGCGCGCCGAAGCGCTCGTAGAACTTCAGCCGTGCCGCATTGATACGCCTGACCTTCGGATTGGGACTGAGCCTGGGATCATCGGGCAGGCACTCGAAGAACAGACCGGGCATCTTTGCCGCTCGGACTTCGTCGCGAACCATTTCGTATAGCGCACCACCGACGCCGCCGCCCATGCCGCCCGGCGCGGCGGATATAATCTCCAGGTAGGCGAATTTAAGATCCGTCGCATAGAGAACCAGGGCAAAGGCACGCACGCCCCCCTGCCCGCGCTCGGCTACCAACAAGGACGAAACGAAGCGATATTTCAGCGGATTGAAAAGCTGATCCGGCAGCTTGTCCGCATCTGTCGATGGCAATCCCGGAAACTGCGCGCGCATGATCGCTTGCACCTCCTCCACTGCGCTGCGATTGGCGGGCGAGAGTGCATCTTCGATCTTGCGTATGCGGAACATATCAGGCGGCCTTGCGCGCCCTTTCAACCGCTGCATCGACAATGCGGGCGATCATGGCGTCATAGTCCAGGCCCGCCTGCGCGGCAGCGGCGGGAAAGCCGGCGTCGGCTGCAAGCGCAGGATTGGGATTGATCTCGAGTATTTTCGGTTCCCCCGAAGCATCGACGCGGAAATCCACCCGAGCATAACCGGTCAAACCGAAGGCGCGCCAGCAGTCTCGTGCGAGTCCTGTCAGTCGCAGTGCGAGCGCGGGCTCCGTGTTCTCGAGTCCAAATCGCCGCGGCGTGTTGCGATAGACGTCACTTCCGGCGTGCCACTTTGCCTCATAGTCGACAATGCGCGGACGGTTGTCGGCAAAATCCTCGAAGAGGATTTCTGGGACTGGCAAAACCTGCGGCCCGTTTCTGCCTGAGATAATTCCCACGTTGAACTCACGGCCCTCGATGAATTTTTCGGCGAAAAAGGAGCCGCCAAAGCGCTGCTGTCGCGCGACAATCTCGCCTAGCGCGCGAGCGCCCGAGACGACAGACTCTGAATCTATACCGACCGATCCGTGCTCATATTCGGACTTCACGATGACCCGTCGCTCCTTCGGTGCGGCGTCGCCTGCGACCCACCAGTCAGGCGTGGGCAGCCCGCGTGCGCGCAGGATGTCCTTGGTGACGACCTTCGACAAAGTCAGGCGCCAGGCTTCCCCGCCCGCTCCCGTGTAGGGCACGCAGAGGTGGTCCAGGACCGCCAACGGCAGATGCGCCAGCGCGGCATCTCCGGCCAGCGCTTCCACCAAGTTGAATATTGCATGTGGCTTGCGCGCGGCGAGTCCGATCAGCACCGACAGGTCTAGACCGACAACGACGATTTCAGTGGTATAGCCGAGCCTACAGAGGCTGTCCGCCACACTCTCGGCAGCCACGATCGTGTCCGCCTCGTCGGGGCGGTCGAGCGCGGCGCCGTGAATCACCGGAACGAATGCGCCGGTCATGGGATCAGGCGGCGCTCGCCAGTGACTTTCCAGAGCCCGTGGGCGCACCCTTGCCGTACCGGTTCATTGCCGCATGAACGATCTCGCCCATGAGCCAGTCATAGGTCTTGCCGGCAAGCCTCGCGGAGATTGGCAGGTCCGAATGTTCAGGATGGAGCCCGGCGAGAGGGTTTGCCTCGAGAAAATGCGGCTGACCGCGCTCGTCACTGCGGAAGTCGAGTCGCGCGGCATCCCGGCATTCAAGTGACCTGTAGGCGGCGAGTGCTGCAACACCTGCTGCCCTGGCTTCCCCATCCTTGGCCAACTGGTAGATCACGCGGGTCTCGCAGTTCTCCTTATTGGCGAAAGAATAGACGTCGTCCTTTCCGTTCGGCTTGACGATGATCTCGACGACTCCGATCACCTGCGCCTTGGTCCCGTTGCCGACAATGCCAACGGTGAATTCCCGTCCCGGCAAATAGGACTCGACGATGACCGGCTGCTCGAATTTTCGGATCAGCTTGCGTGCAAACTTCTCCAGCGACGCGGCGTCATGCACCCTGGAGGCGGCCTCGCAGCCTTTGCCGGTGCCTTCAGCGAGCGGTTTTACAAACAGCGGATAGGGCATGGCCACGTCGCCGGCCTCGCGTGCATTGTGAAGCACCGCGAAGGGCGCGGTCGGGATGCCTGCATCGCGCACGATGCGCTTGGCCACGGCCTTGTCGAGGGTGGCGGCGCAAGTTAGCGGATCGGAGAATGCATATGGCTGCCCGAATAACTCGCACAGCGCCGGCACCTGAGCCTCGCGCGAGCGGCCGGACACGCCTTCTGCTATCGAGAAAACGAGGTCCCAGCGCGCGCCCTCGACAAGACGGGCGGCGAGTGCGCGGCCGTGACCGATGCGCTCCACCTGGGCGCCGATGCGTTCAAGCGCGGCCGAGATCTTCGCAATCGTGTCGCGCGTATCGAACTCAGCGACCGCCTCCTCCGAAAAGCCCTGAGCGAGATAGTCGTCGCGCAGGTCGTAGACGAAACCGATGCGCATCAGAGGACATCCCCCGCCACCGGCGCGACCGCCGGACCTGACTTGTTCTTGCCGACCCAGCCGCCCGGATCGGGATAGCGGTAAACGCCACCTTCGAAGTTGCGCAGCAACAGGTCCTCGCCATCGCGGCCGACGACATAGTCAGGCAGCAGCGGGATCTTGCCGCCGCCGCCGGGGGCGTCGATCACATATTGGGGAACGGCATAGCCAGTTGTGTGGCCACGCAATCCCTCGATGATCTCGATGCCTTTCGATACGGGCGTACGAAAGTGGGCCGAGCCGGAGACCGGATCGCACTGATAGAGATAATAGGGCTTTACACGCCGCATAAGCAGGCCGTGGTAGAGCGACTTCATGGTCTCAACGTTGTCGTTGATGCCCTTCAGCAACACGGTCTGGCTGCCGAGCGGCACGCCGGCATCGGCGAGACGCGCAGTCGCCTCTGTCACTTCGGGACTGAGGTCGGAAGGATGCGTGAAGTGAATGCTCATCCAAAGCGGGTGGTATTTCTTCAGCACCTTGGTCAGGCCGCGGGTGACTCGCATGGGCAGAACCACCGGCACTTTCGTACCAAGGCGGATGAACTCCACATGCTTGATGGCACGCAGCCGGCCGAGCAGGTAATCGAGCTTCTCGTCGGCCAGCGTCAGCGGGTCGCCTCCCGAGATCAGCACGTCCCTGATCTCGGTGTGCGCCTCGATATATGCGAGCGCCTTTTCCCACTGAGACTTGTTGAACGAGTACTCGCCGCCCGGCTCACCCACCATGCGGGAACGGGTGCAGTAGCGGCAGTAGGTCGAGCAGAAGCCCGTCGAAAGGAACAGGACACGGTCCGGGTAGCGGTGTACGAGACCCTCGACCGCGGAGTCATGATCCTCACCGAGCGGATCGTCGGCCTCTCCGGGCGTGCGCAGATATTCGTCGCCCACAGGGATATGAGTGCGGCGCAGCGGATCGCTCGAATCGGTCAGCGACATGCGCGTGGCGTAATAGGGCGTGATGCCGACCGGCAGCGATCCCTTGTGACGGGTGATCGCCTCGCGCTCCTCAGCCGACAAGGTGAACACGCGTTCAAGTTCGGCCAAGCTCTTGATGCGCTTGCGCAGCTGCCAGCGCCAGTCGCTCCACTCTGCATGAGTGACCGCAGGGAAGAACTGACGGCGGAAGGCAGTGCTTTCCGGGCTCGACAGGAATCGCTCGGTGCGGGGAACAAGGCGCACCACGGCTGCGCCGCGCTGACCTGCGGATCCGTTTTCGACTGAATTTTGGCCTAGGGTGTTAAGGAGAGTTGTCGTCGTCCGACGACTGGGAGGTTCGGCCGCACGCGAAGGCGCCGCCTCACCCACAAGGGTCTGCCTCATTTCGGGCTAGAGTCTCCAAGCTGCGGGGAACCGTCGCGCGACCATCGCCGTTGCTGTCGTCCCTCCCGCGAGCCGCGCTTCATATGCTCCTTTGGATTTCCCAATCAAGAGTTAA